>NZ_JBFULJ010000002.1:0-63493 GCF_056400385.1 Priestia sp. P5_B4 | reverse complement strand
GGTTCGAGTCCTACCTGTGGAGCCATACGGAGAAGTACTCAAGTGGCTGAAGAGGCGCCCCTGCTAAGGGTGTAGGTCGTGTAAGCGGCGCGAGGGTTCAAATCCCTCCTTCTCCGCCAGTCGTTTTAAATTCAAATATGGCCCGTTGGTCAAGCGGTTAAGACACCGCCCTTTCACGGCGGTAACACGGGTTCGAATCCCGTACGGGTCATCTCAAAAAGGTTTGCATATATGCAAACCTTTTTTATTTGCGCTTTTTTAAAGATTAAGTAAACAGAAATAATAGTTAGGAATAATTACCATGAATTTTCAGAATAAAAAGTAAGTTTTAAGCAGGATTTTCCCTATGTCATATGGAATTATTCATAAAGTAATAAAGTATGAAGAGTATGGGATAAAGAGCAATTTAAAAGAACATTTATTCTATTATATTTGTAGAAAAGGTTTATGTTTTTACTGTAAAAGGGAATGAGTGGTAAGAAGCGTATATTATGTGCGTATATTATGTTTGAAGTTAAAGGGGTGGCAAAAGTGAATCTAGCGGTTCAGCCTACTGAATTTGATGTTCATTTGTATCACGAAGGAAACTTATTTCGCAGTTACTCTATTTTCGGTGCGCATCAGGTAACGGTAGAAGGAATTGAAGGCGTACGATTTTGCGTGTGGGCACCTCATGCAAAGAGTGTAAGCGTTGTAGGTGATTTTAATAAATGGAACGGTTTTCAACATTCAATGGTTAAAGTTAATGAACAAGGTATTTGGATGACATTTATCCCTGAGTTAGAACAAGGGACTATTTATAAATATGAAATCATCACACAAAGCAATCAAAAAAAATTAAAAGCAGATCCATACGCTTTCTTCAGTGAAGTGCGTCCGAACACTGCGTCTATTGTTTACTCATTAGATGGGTACAAATGGAACGATCAATATTGGCGTAGAAAGAAAAAACAGCAAAATATATATGAAAGACCACTGTGTATTTACGAGCTGCATGCAGGGTCTTGGAGGACTCATGAAGATGGCAGCCTTTATACATATAGTGAATTAGCACAGGAGCTTATTCCTTATATTGCTGAACAAGGTTTTACACATATTGAGTTATTACCAGTCATTGAGCATCCGCTCGACCGATCCTGGGGATATCAAGGAATTGGATACTATTCTGCTACCAGTCGATACGGTACACCTAAAGAGTTGATGAACTTTATAGATGAGTGTCATCAAAACAATATAGGGGTTCTTTTAGACTGGGTACCCGGGCATTTTTGTAAGGATGAACATGGTCTGTATATGTTCGATGGAGAACCTACTTATGAATACAAACAAGAGCCCGATCGTGAAAATTACGTTTGGGGAACAGCTAATTTCGATTTAGGAAAGCCTGAAGTCCAAAGTTTTCTGATTTCGAACGCTTTGTTTTGGTTGGAGTACTTCCATATAGATGGATTTAGAGTAGATGCTGTAGCCAATATGCTTTATTGGCAAAATTCTTCTGGAAAAGCAGTGAATGATGGAGCTGTCAGCTTTTTGAAAAAGTTGAATGAAGCTGTTTTTGAATCTGATGAAACGATATTAATGATGGCAGAAGATTCAACGGACTGGCCGCTTGTTACAGCACCTACGTATGAGGGTGGTTTAGGCTTTAATTATAAGTGGAACATGGGATGGATGAATGACGTTTTAACATACATGGAAGCTGGCGTGGAAAGACGTCCCTATCTTCACGATAAAATGACCTTTTCACTAATGTATGCGTTTAACGAAAACTTTATTTTGCCGCTTTCTCATGATGAAGTCGTACATGGGAAAAAATCATTACTTAATAAAATGCCAGGTGATTACTGGCGCAAGTTTGCACAGCTTCGACTGCTATATGGATATTTCTTTGCACACCCTGGGAAAAAGCTTTTATTTATGGGCGGAGAGTTTGGCCAATTTGATGAGTGGAAAGATTTAGAGGAGTTGGATTGGATGCTTTATGATTTTGATATGCATCGCAATCTTAACGGATATATGAAGGATCTCATCAAGATTTATAAGAGAAGCAAGCCTTTATATGAATTAGACCATAATCCAGATGGATTTGAATGGATTGATGTTAACAACCATCATCAACAAATTTTCTCTTTTATTCGTAAGTCGAAAGAAAATCAGGAGATTTTTATAGTTGTTAGCAATTTTTCTGAGCATCCATATCATTCTTACAAAGTTGGAGTTCCAGTTGAGACAGAGTACATTGAAGTTATTAACAGTGATGACGAAGTGTACGGCGGTTCAGGTATTGTAAATAAAAAGGCATTAAAATCAGTGGATGAATCGTTTCACGGCCAACCTTTTTGCATTGAAATGAATATTCCGCCGTTTGGCATTAGTATACTACGAGCAAAGAGAAAACGAGGGGAGAGAAAACAACATGTTAAAAAAGAAATGCGTAGCGATGTTATTGGCAGGAGGAAAAGGTAGTCGGCTAAGTTCACTTACAAAAAATCTAGCAAAGCCAGCTGTACCATTTGGTGGTAAGTATCGAATTATTGATTTTGCTTTAAGTAATTGTACAAATTCAGGTATTGAAACAGTAGGTGTATTAACACAATATCAACCGTTAGTTCTTAATTCATACATTGGAATTGGAAGCGCTTGGGATTTGGACCGACGGAATGGTGGCGTCACGGTATTGCCTCCATACGCGGAGTCAGATGGAGTAAAGTGGTATAAAGGGACGGCTAGTGCTATTTATGAAAATTTAAACTATTTAACACAATATGATCCTGAGTACGTACTGATTCTATCAGGTGATCACATTTATAAAATGAACTATGAAAATATGCTTGATTATCATATAAACAAAGAAGCAGACGTAACGATTTCTGTTATTGAAGTACCTTGGGAGGAAGCGAGCCGTTTTGGTATTTTAAATACAAATAGTGACCTAGACGTAATGGAGTTCGATGAAAAGCCTCAGCGTCCTAAAAACAATCTAGCTTCCATGGGGATTTATATTTTTAAATGGAGTATTTTAAAAGAATATTTAGAAATGGATGCACGCAATCCATATTCAAGCCATGATTTTGGTAAAGATGTTATTCCGCTTTTACTAGACGAAAAGAAAAAGCTAATTGCATACCCATTCCAAGGTTATTGGAAAGATGTAGGAACTGTAAAAAGCTTGTGGGAAGCGAATATGGATTTGTTATGTGATAAAGACGAGCTTAATTTATTTGACTCTTCATGGAAAGTATACTCTGTTAACCCTAATCAGCCTCCTCAATATATCGCGCCAAACGCCTGCGTGGTGGAGTCATTAGTAAATGAAGGGTGCGTTGTTGAAGGAAACGTAGAGCAGTCCGTGTTATTTCCAGGTGTACAAATCGGCTCAGGTTCTGAGGTCAAGAAAACGGTTGTCATGCCTACTGCAAAGATAGGTTCTAACGTATATATTGAAAACGCTATTGTCCCATCGGATATTGAAGTTCCAGACGGTACTATTATTCGACCGACCAAAGGAAGCGAAGAAGTAATTCTTGTTACTCAAGAATTGATTGAATCAGTTGCTAAATGCATTTAACGAACAGAGAGGATGAACGACATTGAATAATCAAATGCTTGGTATTATTGATGCTTGTACAAACACAACAGCGCTACAGCCTTTAACCTTTTATAGATCGATTGCTGCCATTCCTTTTGCAGGACGCTATCGATTAATCGATTTTACGCTTTCTAATATGGTAAACTCTGGAATTTCGAGCGTTGCCATTTTTCCTCGTGATCGCTATCGCGCATTGATGGATCATATAGGTTCAGGAAAAGAGTGGGATTTGGATCGGAAGCGAGATGGATTGTTTATCTTCCCTCCTATGACAAGTGATTTACACTTAGAAAGTCCATCACTATTCACGCAGTTCCGTTATCATATTGATTATTTCTTAAGAAGTAAGCAGGAATACGTATTAATTGCGAATAGTTATACGATATGTACAGTTGACTTTGAGCACGTGTTGCAACGTCATATTGCTTCAAATGCAGATATTACTGAAATGAAGCAGGGTGATAAATCGCTTAATATGTATATTATTAATAAATCTATTCTAGTTAATATTTTGCAAAATGAATCCCATGATTTTTATACGATTAAAGAAATGGTTCGATATATGGCACAATCTCATCGTGTAGAAAAGTATGAGCACCATGGATATACGGCTGAGATTTCTAGCTTAGATGCCTACTATAAAACAAGTATGGAAATTTTATCTCCAGATGTTTGGAAGCAGCTATTTATTAACGAACGTCCTGTTTTCACTAAAGTAAAAGATGAACCGCCTACTCGTTACGCAAAAAAAGCGGTTGTGAAAAATTCAATGATCGCAAACGGGTGCGTGATTGAAGGGCATGTGGAAAATAGTATTATCTTCCGAGGCGTTAAAATTGGAAAAGGTACGGTCGTTAAGAATAGCATTGTGATGCAAAAAGGCGTTATTTTAGAAAATAGTGTATTAGAAAATGTTGTTTTAGACAAAGATGTGAAAATAGGAAGTAATGAAACGTTGCTAGGTGAGTCAGGATTACCTAGAGTCATTGCTAAAGGAACAACTCAAGGAGCGTTGATGAAGTCGTGAATGTATTATTTGCTGTATCAGAATGTGTACCTTTTATTAAAACAGGAGGATTAGCAGACGTAGCTGGTGCCCTGCCTAAAGAATTAAAAAAGTTAGGAACGAACGTATGTGTAGTCATGCCAAAGTACGGAACGATTCCTCAACATTATCAAGATGAAATGGTGCTTGAAAAAGTTATTCATGTGCAGGTTGGGTGGAGAAGACAGTACTGCGGAATTGAATCGTTAACGATGGATGGCGTTAAATATATTTTCATTGATAATGAATATTATTTTAAAAGAGATAGCTTATATGGACACTATGATGACGCTGAACGATTTGCTTTTTTCAGCAGAGCTGTGCTTGAAGCTATCCCATTTTTAGAGAATGAGCCTGATATTATTCATTGTCACGACTGGCATACGGCTATGATTCCATTTTTACTTCGTGCTAATTATGATATGTATGATCATATTCAGACGGTCTTTACGATTCATAACTTACAATTCCAAGGAATCTTCCCTAAGAGCAATTTATATGAGTTATTAAATTTAAATGAATATTATTTTACTACAAGCCAGCTCGAGTTTTATGGGAATATTAATTTTATGAAAGCTGCGCTTGTATCAGCTGATAAAATTACCACGGTAAGTCCTACATATCGAGATGAAATTCAAATGCCATATTACGGAGAAAGTTTAGATGGATTATTGCGTCAGCGAAATCAAGATTTAATTGGGATTGTAAATGGAATCGATGAAGAAGCTTATAGCCCAGACGCAGATCAGCTTATATCTTATCCTTATTCGGTAGAAAAGATTGAAGGAAAATATAAAAATAAAAAAGAGCTCCAGCGCTATCTTGAATTAGAAGAAAATAAGGATGTTCCAATTATTTCGATGGTTACAAGGTTAACTCAGCAGAAGGGATTGGATTTAGTTAAGCACGTTTTCCATGAGACGGTTAACTTAGGAGCCCAAATTGTTATTTTAGGAACTGGAGAATACGAGTTTGAGCAGTTTTTCCGTGAGATGGAAGATACGTACCCGCAACAAGTAAAAGCTATTATTGGTTTTAATGAGGAACTTGCTCATAAAGTCTATGCTGGTACGGATTTATTTTTAATGCCTTCCCGTTTTGAGCCTTGCGGACTCGGACAATTAATAGCCTTAAAATATGGAACCATTCCAGTCGTGCGTGAAACGGGCGGCCTGAATGACACGGTCAAAGCTTATAATGAATATAGCGGAGAGGGAAATGGCTTCTCTTTTAAGAATTATAATGCTCATGACATGCTTCATACGTTAGAAAGAGCTGTTTCATTTTATCACCAGAAAGATGTATGGAAAAAATTAATGATGGATGCTATGAGTCAGGATTATAGCTGGGGGCAATCGGCATTTAAATATAATCAATTGTATTCAAATTTGACATCTACTCCATCGTGAAAGGGTGAGCAGATTGTTCTCTGATAAAAAAAGCTTTCAAGAGGCTTTTTTGAAAAAGCTGGAAATGACATATGGAAAGAGCTTTAAAGAATCTACTGTTCAAGATCACTATCATACATTAGGAAATATGGTGCGAGAGTATATTAGCAGCGATTGGATTTCAACCAATGAAATTCATAGGTCTTCACATACAAAGCAAGTGTATTATCTTTCTATCGAATTTTTACTAGGCAGACTATTGGGTCAAAATCTGTTGAACTTAGGAATTCGGGAAGTTGTAAAAGAAGGATTAAGTGATCTGAATATTTCACTTGAAAATATTGAAGAGATAGAAGTAGACGCAGGATTAGGAAACGGCGGATTAGGCAGGCTTGCTGCTTGTTTTTTAGATTCTCTTGCTTCACTTAATCTTCCTGGCCACGGTTATGGGATTCGCTATAAACACGGTTTGTTTGATCAAAAGATTGTAAACGGCTTTCAAATTGAGCTCCCAGAACAGTGGTTAAGGCATGGGAATTCATGGGAAGTACGTAAATTAGATCAAGCCATAGAAGTGAACTTTTGGGGCGAAGTTGAAATGGTACAGGAAGACGAAAAATTCTCTTTTCGTCATGTAAAAGGAGAACCCGTCTCTGCTGTTCCTTATGACATCCCGGTTATCGGGTATAAAACAGATACAGTGAATACACTTCGCCTTTGGAATGCGGAGCCTTCATCATTTCCAGTACATAAAGATGTGATGGAGTATAAGCGTCAAACAGAGGCTGTATCAGAATTTTTATATCCAGATGATACACATGAAGATGGTAAAATATTAAGATTGAAACAGCAATATTTTCTTGTATCAGCTAGCTTACAAAGTATTATCAGAGCACATCGAAATACCTATCAAACACTTACAAACTTTCACGAAAAAGTAGCCATTCATATTAACGATACTCATCCTGTACTTGCGATTCCTGAGCTAATGAGAATTTTACTGGATGAAGAAAAAATGGAATGGGAAGATGCATGGCATATTACGTCCAATACCATATCATACACAAATCATACGACTCTTTCTGAAGCCCTTGAGAAATGGCCGATTGATTTATTTCAACCCTTGCTTCCACGCGTGTATATGATTATTGAAGAAATTAATGAGCGCTTTTGTAAAGAATTATGGGAATCATATCCAGGGGACTGGCAGCGGATTGAAAATATGGCTATTTTAGCGCACGGGTTAGTAAAGATGGCTCATTTAGCAATTGTGGGAAGTTATAAAGTAAACGGTGTGGCAAAGATTCATACTGATATTTTAAAAGAACGAGAAATGAAAGATTTTTATCAGTTTTATCCTGCTAAATTTAACAATAAAACGAACGGAATTACCCACCGGCGCTGGTTGTTAAAAGCTAACCCACAGCTTTCCTCCCTTATTACCGAGGTGATAGGAGATAAATGGATTAAACAGCCGCATTCTCTTATAAAGCTCCAAGAGTACGTGGAAGATCCAAGTTTTTTACAAGGACTAAAAACAGTAAAACAACAGCGTAAAAAGCTGCTTGCGGATATTATTCAAGAGCAAACGGGAATTAAAATAGATTCTAATTCTATTTTTGATGTACAGGTTAAAAGGCTTCATGCTTACAAAAGGCAGCTTTTAAATGTGCTGCACATTATGTATTTGTACAATCGATTAAAAGAAGACCCTAATTTTCAAATCGTTCCTCGTACATTTATTTTTGGTGCGAAAGCTTCTCCCGGCTATTATTATGCAAAAAAAGTCATCAAGCTAATTAACTCTGTAGCTGATGTTGTCAATAATGATCCACAAACATCACCGTTTTTAAAAGTCGTTTTTTTAGAAAACTATCGTGTGTCACTTGCTGAGTATATCTTTCCTGCAGCGGATGTCAGTGAACAGATTTCAACCGCCAGCAAAGAAGCTTCGGGAACGGGAAATATGAAATTCATGATGAACGGAGCGTTAACTCTTGGCACGATGGACGGAGCGAACGTCGAAATTAGCGAGGCAGTAGGAAAAGATAATGTCTTTATTTTTGGATTAAAAGCCGAAGAAGTATTGAGCTATCAGCAAAATGGAGGATACCGTGCCTATGATTACTACCATCATGATAAGCGGATTCGACAAGTGCTCGAGCAGCTTACCAACGGCTTCCTGCCTGACACATATGACTTATTCGAGCCTATATATGATTCATTATTAATGCAAAATGATGAATACTATGTACTCCGTGACTTTGACTCATACGTTACGGCACAGCAAAAAGTAAACGAAGCTTATAGAAATGAAAATAAATGGCTTCAAATGAGTGCGACGAACATTGCACACTCCGGCTTTTTTTCTAGTGATCGAACGATTGAGGAATATGCATCTGATATTTGGGGAATTCATTCCACTAAAAATTTATTAAATCAATAAATAGAAAAGGTGTAGTCAAAGACTACACCTTTTTTATTTTATCTGTTGTCACCGTTTAAGAAATCACCTAAAGAACCAAGGATACTGCCTTCACCTTTACCTCCCGTTGGGGAAACTGCACTTGATAAAACGCGATCGGCTAGTCTGCTAAAAGGAAGAGATTGAATCCAAACTGTTCCCGGTCCTGACAGAGTAGCAAAAAACATGCCTTCCCCTCCAAACAGAGCTGTTTTAATTTTCCCTACATATTCGATGTTGTAGTTTACATCACGGGTCATGGCTACTAAACATCCAGTATCCACACGAAGGCGTTCACCCGGCTGCAGCTGTCTTTTATGAATGGTTCCGCCTGCATGCAAAAATGCCAAGCCATTACCTTCTAATTTTTGCATAATAAAACCTTCACCGCCAARGAAGCCCGTTCCTAGTTTTTTTTGAAAATCAATGCCAACGGATACGCCTTTGGCAGCGCATAAAAAGGAGCTCTTTTGACAAATGATTTTATGATCGAGCTGCTCTAAATCGACAGGAATAATCTTGCCTGGAAAAGGTGAAGCGAAAGATACTTTTCGTTTGTGATATCCGTTATTTGTATATACCGTCATAAATAAACTTTCACCAGTTAATACGCGTTTCCCAGCTCCTTTGAGTTTATTAAACAGCCCGCTGCTGTTGGAGGAAGAACCGTCACCAAAAATGGTTTCCATCTCAATATCATCTTCCATCATCATCATTCCTCCAGCTTCTGCTATAACACTTTCTGAAGGATCTAATTCAATTTCAACAAACTGCATGTCATCTCCATACAATTTGTAATCAATTTCATGTGCATTCATCATTTTCACCTCATTATTAATTCTAATCTCCTATTCATTCGATGTCATCTCCTATAGCTCCTACTAAAAATAGAAAAAAGAGTAGTATGAAGAACTACTCCTTTTCAGTGTATGGATCTTTCTCATAGGCTGGTAAATCTCCAAATATGGTCATCGTACCTTCTTCATCCAGTGCATTTTCATATCGCTCATGCTCTTTTGAAGGGTAAATAGGAAGAGGCTGTCCATATAAATCGGTAGCGGCAAAGTTTTCATAATCTTCAACGTACCCAATAGCTTCATCTGCCTCAATATAGGTTTCACTATAGTTAGACGTATCTTCTATAAAATCAGAAGGAGATTCAGACGTCCCGTAACGCGCAACGTCTTGCCAAGAATCTTCTGCGTCATATCCTGTTGTTTCGGTATCGTCATAGTCGTATTGACCAAATGGGTGATGGAGAACATTTTCTTCTACAGGTCTGTGCTTTGGAATATCCTGTGATGGGCTATGTTCTCTACAGTATAAAGTAGTTGGTACAGCCTGAAGTCTTTCAAACGAGATATCTTCCCCACATACTTTGCACGTTCCATACGTGCTGTGAGCGATTGCCTGAAGTGCTTCTTCTATTTCATGTAGCTCTTGTTTTGCATGTTCATTTAGTGCAAGGTCTTTTTCACGCTCGTATGTTTCCGTGGCTGTGTCACCAGGGTGGTTATCGTAGCTTGAAAGTTCTCCTACAGCATCGTGAGCGTCGCTTCGAGTTAGACCAAAATGATCATTTTGATCAAAGTGCGATTGAATATCAGCCTGCTGCTGCTGTAAATTTTGTTTTAACTGACTGATTTCTTGTTTTGAAAGTGTCATGAAGCTCCCCCTTAAAAATTTATTGTGCTTTTGTAGTATGTGTTAAAAATTCAAAAAAACACGATTCATGTTAGGAGTATTTGGGATATTCATGAAGCTAAGAGAGAAAAGGAGTGGAAAATTAAAGAAAGTTAAAGGTT
This sequence comes from Priestia sp. P5_B4, assembly GCF_056400385.1. Classification (NCBI taxonomy): domain Bacteria; kingdom Bacillati; phylum Bacillota; class Bacilli; order Caryophanales; family Bacillaceae; genus Priestia; species Priestia sp. P5_B4. The sequence goes on along the minus strand of NZ_JBFULJ010000002.1, from coordinate 53,202 downwards.
ATAGAAAAGGGTATGATAAAAATAATGTTCTCGAGGTCTAAAGAGTACTGAATAGATCATAAAGATTTTTGATTCATTTAATGAAAAGGCATAATTTAGACAAGCGAAATTAATTTTTTCTCGTGAATCGCGATGCTAGATTTTTTTGAACTGAAAGTTTATAATAAGTTAGTTACAGACTTAAGAAAAAAAGATGAACGGGGGGACGTAGTGTGATTGCAACGACCGAACAGTTAGTACAAGAATACATTAAAGATGCGATTGAGTGTGCAAAAAATGAAAATCAGCCAAAATTGGTCAGTTTAGTGAAAAAAGTAAGACCTATTGACCCCCTTATTTTTTATGCGAACGGACATGACCAGTTTTATAAAGAACGCTTTTTTTGGAAAGATCCCAACAGTTATTATACATTTGTTGGATTAGGATATGCGCATACTATTTGCACCAATGCGGCAAAAGAACGTTATTTCCACATTGAAAATGAATGGAAGCGCTTTATAAAAGAAGACTTTTATAAAAATAACCAAATTTCCCCTGATGGGACAGGTCCTCTTTTATTTGGAGGATTTTCATTTGACCCAAATCAGTATCGAGAAAACTATTGGAGTGATTTCCCGAGTTCAAAATTTATGATTCCAACTGTGTTATATACTCAGGCAGACAAAGAAGGATACCTTACCGTTAATATGATGGTTAAAGGACAAGATTCTGTTAAAAAGCACATCAATTATTTCGAAGAGGTCCAAAAACTTGTTCTTTGTGAAGAGTACGACGGGGAATCCCATATTTCACCTTTGCTGTTGGGAAAAGAGGAAATTGGGGTAGAGAAATTTAAAGGAAATATTGAAAGAGCTACTACTTTAATTAAGCAAGAGGCTATAGAGAAAGTAGTTCTTGCTCGTCAATTAAAAGTAAAATTTAATGAAGATATTTCTACTGAATACGTGCTTCAGCGTCTGTTAAAGGAACAGCCAACTAGCTACACATATATTTTAGAGGGAGAGCATCAGCATTTTATCGGCGCTTCCCCAGAAAGGCTAGTGCAAAAACAAGGAGATTATGTGTTTTCCACATGTTTAGCGGGTTCGATTCCAAGAGGAAAGACAAGGCAGGAAGATCATGAACTAGGTGAGGAATTGCTTCAAGATCCCAAGAACTTAATTGAACACGATGTTGTTGTTCATATGATTAAAGAAGCGATGAATTCTTATTGTTATGAAGTAGAAATTCCAAGTACGCCAAGTTTATATAAAACAAAGCATATTCAACATTTGTATACACCTGTTAAAGGGCGTATAAAGGAAGATGTAACGCTATTTTCATTTATTCAAAAGCTCCATCCAACACCAGCGCTAGGAGGATATCCTCAACAGGAGGCCTTGCCTATTATTCGACAGCTAGAATCCTTTGACCGAGGGTGGTATGCAGCTCCTTTAGGATGGATGGATATCAACGGAAACGGTGAATTTATAGTAGGAATCCGCTCCGCTGTTATTCAGCAGCAAGAAGCCGTTTTATTTGCGGGCTGTGGAATTGTAGCAGATTCTACGCCTGAAAGTGAATATGAAGAAACAAGAATTAAATTCAACCCGATGCTTTCAGCTTTAGGAGGGATTATGCGTGGAACACATTAAATCATTAACAACGTATATTGCGTCATTCGTGGATGAATTAGTAGAAGCAAATGTTGAAGAAGTAGTGGTYAGTCCAGGGTCACGTTCAACGCCTATTGCGATGCTTATGGCTGAGCACCCTGATATTCATGTGCACTTAAATATTGATGAGCGTTCCGCCGGCTTTTTTGCTCTAGGAATAGCAAAAGCAAAGAAAAAACCAGTGGTGCTTGTATGTACATCTGGAACAGCTGCAGCGAATTATTATCCTGCAGTAATTGAAGCTCACTATTCACGCATTCCTTTAGTAGTTATCACAGCGGATCGGCCGCATGAGTTAAGGGATATAGGTGCCCCGCAGGCCATTAATCAGAATCATCTTTTCGGTCAATATGCGAAGTGGTTTGTAGATACAGCTTTACCAGAAGAAAGTGCAGATATGAATCGTTATATTCGAACAGTAGCTTCAAGGGCTGTTCATACAGCTCAAGCTATACCGAGCGGTCCTGTACACATTAACGTACCTTTACGTGAACCGATTGTACCAGATTTATCTATTGAAGATTTATGGAGTCAAGGGAAACGCGATAAATCATATGTGTTTGCTATTCATGGAGAAGCATCTCTATCTGAAAAAGGTTTCGAAGAAATTGCGAAGCGCTTAGAGGGAACAACAAAAGGACTTATTATATGCGGAGATCAAATGTCTTTAAAAGCAGCAGACAGCGTATGCCGTTTAGCTGAATCTTTAAGCTTTCCAGTGATCGCAGATCCGTTATCACAATTAAGAAGCGGCAAGCATTCAAAAGAAAATGTAATAGAGACATATGATACATTTTTAAAAAGTGATAAGGTTGATGAGCGTTTTTATCCGGAAGTTGTCATTCGTTTTGGCGCGATGCCGGTATCGAAACCGCTATTGCAATTTTTGAAAGCCCACGAGCCGACAGAAATGTTTGTAGTTGACCAAGGTAAAGGCTGGAGAGACCCTACTTTACGTTCGACAGTGATGATTGAAGCTGATGAGACATTATTTTGTGAAGAACTGATCAAGCGTCTTTCAGCGAATCAAGAGGAGTCTACTTCATGGCTGAGTCTGTGGAAAAAGATTAATGCTCAAACTGCACAGGCTCTGAGAACATTAACTTCCGGCCAGGAATGGTTCGAAGGACAAGTAGTTCAAGAAATTGTTGATGTAGTACCTGAAGGCACGGCTTTGTTTGCTGGAAATTCAATGCCTGTTCGAGATATTGATTCTTTCTTCTTAAATACGGAAAAAGATATTCCACTCTTTGTAAATCGGGGCGCAAATGGAATTGATGGTGTAGTTTCGTCTGCTCTAGGCGTAAGCACGGCTTACGATCACACCGTTTTATTTATTGGTGACTTATCGTTTTATCACGATTTAAATGGTCTACTGGCAGCTAAAATGCATAATTTAAATTTAACCGTTGTGCTAGTTAACAATGACGGCGGAGGAATTTTTTCATTTTTACCGCAGTCAAAACAAGAAAAGCACTTTGAATTTCTATTCGGTACGCCAACTGGATTAAACTTTGAGCATGCCACTCGTCTGTATGATGGCACATTTTCTTCAGCAAGCAGCTGGGAAGAATTTCGACATGCAATGAACCATGCTTTCACAAAAGGCGGTTTGCATGTTGTAGAGATTCGTACAACTCGTACAGAAAATGTAGAGACTCATCGCAGTTTGTGGAAACTTGTTTCCGAGGAAATAAATTTGTCAAACGGTGAGGAATAGGCAATGATGTATCAATTAAGTGGTGTATCTTACTATGTGCACACCGAGGGAAAAGGAGAGCCGCTGCTTCTGCTTCACGGCTTTACCGGCTCTTCTCAAACTTGGCGTACCTTTATGAAGAAATTCGCTAAAGACTATCAGGTAATTGCTGTTGATATTATTGGTCATGGCCAATCAGCAGCTCCCAAAGAAATCAAACCATATTCAATGGAAGCAGTTGTTGAAGCACTGCATGAGCTTCTTCAACAGCTATCTTTATCACAGGTGAATGTAATTGGATATTCGATGGGAGGAAGGCTTGCTCTTTCATTTGCCCAGCGATATCCACACCATGTGAAAAAGTTGGTATTAGAAAGCGCATCGCCTGGTTTAAAAACGCGAGAAGAACAAAAGCTAAGAAAAGAAAAAGATGAACAGCTGGCGAGCCGCATTATGAAAAATGGAATTGAAGAATTTGTGAACTTTTGGGAGGGAATTCCTCTTTTTAGTTCTCAAAAGCAATTGCCTAGTCATGTTCAAGAAGCGGTGCGTAAAGAAAGACTTTCGCATACAGGAATCGGCCTTTCCAACAGTTTGAAAGGAATGGGAACAGGAGTCCAGCCGTCCCTTTGGGAGAAGCTGGACGATCTGTTGATGCCGGTTTTGCTTATTACAGGAGAAGTAGATCAAAAGTTTTGTTTAATTTCCAAAGAAATGCAAACATTAATACCAAATGCTACTTCTAGAATTATTTTAGGGACAGGCCATGCAATTCACGTGGAACAACCCGAGATTTTTGGTAGAATAGTAAGTGAGTTCTTAGCTACTACATAATTAGGAGGAAATAAAGATGACAGTTGAATGGACATCAGCACGTCAGTATGAAGACATTTTATACGAAACATATAACGGAATCGCTAAAATTACGATTAACCGTCCGGAAGTTCACAATGCATTCCGTCCAAAAACGGTAATGGAATTGATCGATGCATTTGCTTATGCTCGTGACGATGCAAGTATTGGAGTAATTGTATTAGCAGGTGCTGGAGATAAAGCATTTTGCTCAGGCGGAGACCAAAAAGTTCGCGGCCACGGCGGCTATGTAGGAGAAGATGAAATTCCACGTCTAAACGTTCTGGATTTACAGCGTTTAATTCGCGTAATTCCAAAGCCGGTTGTTGCGATGGTATCAGGCTATGCAATTGGCGGAGGCCACGTTCTTCATGTTGTATGTGACTTAACAATTGCAGCGGATAACGCAGTCTTTGGACAAACAGGTCCTAAAGTGGGAAGCTTCGATGCAGGATATGGCTCTGGTTACTTAGCTCGCATCGTAGGTCATAAGAAAGCGCGTGAGATCTGGTTCTTATGCCGTCAGTACAACGCTCAAGAAGCACTAGACATGGGATTAGTAAACACGGTCGTTCCATTAGAACAGCTTGAAGCTGAAACAATTCAATGGTGTGAAGAGATGTTAGAAAAAAGTCCAACCGCTCTTCGTTTCTTAAAAGCAGCATTTAATGCTGATACGGATGGCTTAGCTGGTATCCAGCAATTTGCGGGTGACGCAACGCTTCTTTATTACACAACCGATGAGGCAAAAGAAGGTCGCGATGCATTTAAGGAAAAACGCAATCCAGACTTCCAACAGTTCCCACGTTTCCCTTAAACAGCTGAAACAGCTTGGTGATTATCATCAGGCTGTTTTTTCAATTTAATTTAGTTAATCAGTATAAAAAGGAGAGAAATTCATGAGTAGCCAAACGATTCCTAATGGGCTTATGCAAAGAGCATATTTGACGCCAAATCGAGTGGCGGTAGAAACACCGCAAACGTCTCTTACGTTTCAAGAGCTTCATAAACGTGTTCAAAAAGTAGCACAGCAGCTTTCGTTTAACGGTGTAAAGCAAGGTGATACCATTGCTTTATACATGAAAAATAGAGTGGAGTTTATCGAGATTTTACATGCGATTTCTTATATTGGCGCCCGGTTGCTGCTCGTCAACACGCGTTTGACAAACGAAGAAATTAATTATCAGCTAACAGATGCAAACGTGTCGTTGCTTATTGCGGATGAAACATTTTTAATTAGAGAATTCCAAAGTTCCATTACTCAGCTTACTTTACCTGCTTTAAAAAGTTCTCCAGAAGCAGAAACAGGTTTTCAAAAAACGTGGAATCTCGAGGACACATTCACCATTATGTATACGTCTGGAACAACAGGTCATCCAAAAGGAGTGCTGCAGACATATGGAAATCACTGGTGGAGTTCCGTTGGCTCAGCGCTTAATTTAGGATTAAATGAAAAAGACTGCTGGCTTATAGCAGTTCCTTTGTTTCATATTAGTGGCTTATCTATTTTAATGCGGAGCGTCTTTTACGGAATGAAAATCATTTTAGAAGAACGGTTTGAAGTAAGAGCAGTAAATGAAGCCATTGAAAACAAAGGGGTAACGATTATTTCGGTTGTTACTTCTATGCTGTCCAATATGCTTGATGAATTAGCTGAACGCAAGTATCCAAATACGTTTCGCTGTATGCTTTTAGGAGGAGGACCTGCACCGCTTACTATTTTAGAGGCTTGTGTGAATAAAGAAATTCCTGTTTATCAAACGTATGGAATGACAGAAACATCTTCACAGTTCGTTACGCTTTCACCTGAAGACAGTTTGCGAAAACTGGGATCAGCAGGTAAACCATTATTTCCATGTGCAATGAAAATTGTAGATGAAAAAGGAAATGAGACCAGCGAAGCAGGAGAAATCATTGTTAAAGGTCCAAATGTTACAAAAGGATACCTAAATAAACCTGAGGCTACTCAAAAAGCAATTCAACAAGGCTGGTTCTATACAGGAGATATCGGGAAAGTGGATGAAGAAGGCTTTCTATATGTGTTAGACAGACGTTCAGACCTTATTATTTCAGGTGGAGAAAATGTATATCCAGCTGAAATTGAAAATGTTTTGTTGAAGCATCCCGCTGTTAAAGAGGCCGGTGTAACGGGAGTAGCTGATGAAAAATGGGGACAAGTGCCAGCTGCATGTGTTGTTGTAAACGAAGACGTTTCAGATGAAGAATTATCTTTACACATTCAACAATTTTTAGCAAAGTACAAACTTCCAAAGTATTTCGTTCGAGTAGAGGAGCTGCCGCGAACGGCTTCTAATAAAATCATACGCCGGAAGCTATCATCGTTCATACAGAAAGGGAGCTAATCGATGATTATAAAAAAAGTACATCTTTATAAAATTGACATGAAGCTTCTTTCTCCTTTTTCAACAAGCTATGGTACGGTGCAGGATCGAGAATTGATTTTGCTTGAAGTAGAAGATGAACAAGGATTTACAGGGTGGGGAGAAGTCGTTGCTTTTTCATCTCCTTGGTATACGGAAGAAACGATTCAGACGTGTTTTCATATGTTAGACGATTTTTTAATTCCCTCGCTTCTTCATAAGCAGCTTCAAAAACCAGAGGATGTTCAAAAGCTATTCAAACCTCTAAAGCGAAATAACATGGCTAAAGCAGCTTTGGACTGTGCTGTATGGGATTTGTATGCAAAGCGGCAAAATAAGCCGTTATCTGAAGTAATTGGCGGAGTAAGGCCTGCTGTAGAAGCTGGAGTGGTAGTTGGCTTAAATGACATTTCCGTAATGAAAGAACAAATAAAGACTTACATGAAAGATGGCTATAAGCGCTTTAAAGTGAAAATTAAGCCGGGTGCTGACTATGAGCTACTGAAACAAATTCGAGATGAATTTCCAAGCATTCCTCTTATGGCTGATGCCAATTCAGCTTATACGTTAAGCGATAGGGATTCATTGAAGAAACTAGATGAATTGAATTTAATGATGATCGAACAGCCGTTAAGTTCTGATGATATCCTTGATCATCGATTGTTACAAAAGCAAATAAAGACGCCGATTTGCTTAGATGAAAGTATTGTGAGCTATGAAGATGCACGTCATGCAATCGAACAAGAAAGCTGTAAGATTATCAATGTGAAAATCGGGCGAGTTGGCGGAATGTCCGTAGCAAAGCAAATTCATAATTTATGCGCCCAGCATGGTGTAAAACTTTGGGTTGGAGGAATGTTAGAAGCAGGGATTTCACGAGCTCATAACATTGCCCTTGCCACACTGCCTTCTTTCACGATACCAGGTGATATTTCTGCGTCGTCTCGCTATTGGGAAAAAGATATTATTAAGCCCGAAGTAGAGGTAGAAGCTGGAGTAATAAAGGTGAAGGGAAAACCGGGGATAGGATACGATATTGATAAAGAGTTTATCAAAACAATCACAGCATTTGAAAAAGAATACAAATAATTAACAACCGTTTTTTGATGAAAAACGGTTTTTTTTATTGAGGTTGTCAATGTTTAGTAGAAAAATAGGACAAATTTTTTAAAAAGAGCACATTGTTCCATCAAGCGTGTCAAAACATGTTATGATGGAATAGTTTGATGAAAAAAGTCGAAGAGTTTTATCGTAAAAAACAAAATTATTTTTGAAAATAGGTTGATAGTTTTCTAAGTTGTCCTATATAATGTGTTTATAACATAACACAATATGTTGTTTTGAAATCCATAATAAAATACTATATTTTGTGTTTTCCAGTGAAAAAGGTGTCTGATAAAAAGACTTAAAAGGGAATTTGGTGAAAATCCAAAGCTGTCCCCGCAACTGTGAATGCTGATGAAATAAGGAAATCCACTGTGAGTAAACATCATGGGAAGGCCTTAAAGTAAAAAGAAGCATAAGTCAGGAGACCTGCCTTTTTTATGTCGTTTTATCTTCTTCGGGAGGTGAGAGGGTAGAGCGAGGATTGAGAAAAGACTTAGTGTCTTCTTCTATCTTCGTTCTATTCGCTCACCGAGGTACGGTGAGCGATTTTTTATTTTGAAGTGAAGAGAGGAGCCATATTTATGGTGAATACATTAAAGCCTACAATTCTACATGAATTAACTGCATATATTGAACGTTTAAAAAAAGAATTTACGCAGCTTGATTTTTCTTTGTATGAGGAAAAGGTTATTCAAACTGTTACAGTAAAGGAAAATATGACGGACGAAAAGGTTGCAAACGTCCTAATTTTGGCAGCCTTAGAGCGTATTTCAATGGAAGAACCCGATTGGACATACGTAGCGGCAGACGTCTACTTAAACGAACTATATCGAAAAGCAGCGGACAACCGAGGTTACGATAAAAAAGAGAAGTACGGTTCGTTTTATCAGCTTATTCAAGAACTAACAAAAATCGGCATTTATAATAAGCAGCTATTAAAAACATATACAGAAGAAGAAATTAATGAAATTGCTTCAGTCATTATTCCTGAACGCGATCGTTTATTTACATACATTGGATTGTTGACATTAGCAGATCGCTATTTAGCGACATCACATGATAAGCGCGTATACGAATTACCGCAAGAACGTTTTCTTATCATTGCTATGACGCTGATGTCTCAAGAAAAGAAAGAAAATCGAACAGCATTAGTAAAAGAAGCGTATTGGGCGCTTTCTAGTCTATATATGACGGTTGCCACACCAACACTTTCAAACGCAGGAAAGAGCTACGGACAGCTATCTAGCTGCTTTATTGATACGATTGATGACAGCTTACGCGGTATTTATGATAGCAATACAGATTTGGCCACGCTTAGTAAAAATGGAGGCGGAATTGGTGTCTACCTCGGTCATATTAGAAGCCGAGGAAGTGATATAAAAGGTTTTAAAGGCGTATCATCAGGAACAATTCCATGGATGAAACAGCTAAATAATACGGCTGTAAGTGTCGATCAGCTAGGTCAACGACAAGGAGCTATTGCCGTATATTTAGACGTATGGCACAAAGACATCTTTTCATTCTTAGACGCGCGTTTGAACAATGGTGACGAACGTCAGCGCACGCATGATTTATTCACTGGCGTATGTTTGCCAGATTTGTTTATGGAAAAAGTAGAGGCACGTGAAGACTGGCACTTATTCGATCCTCACGAAGTTCGTACGCTGATGGGCTACTCGTTAGAAGATTTTTATGATGAAGAAGAAGGCAGCGGTTCGTTCCGCACTCGTTACGCTGAGTGTGTAAATAATGAACAGCTTTCAAGAGAAACAGTACCAGCTATTGAAATCTTCAAGCGCATTATGCTTTCCCAGCTTGAAACCGGAACGCCTTATATGTTTTATCGTGATACGGTTAACCGAGCTAATCAAAACCGCCACGAGGGCATGATCTACTGCAGCAACTTATGTACAGAAATTACGCAAAATCAAAGCACAACGGTCGTAACAGAGGAAATTACAGAAGACGGAAAAATTATTATTACAAAGAATCCGGGCGATTTTGTTGTATGTAATCTTTCTTCTATCAACTTAGCGAGAGCCGTAACTGAAGATGTGCTTGAACGTTTAATTCCAATTCAAGTACGCATGCTTGATAACGTTATTGAGTTAAATGATTTGCCAGTACTTCAAGCAAAACTAACAAACCAAAAGTACCGCGCAGTAGGACTTGGCACATTTGGTTGGAACCATCTGCTTGCCTTAAAGAAAATAGCATGGGAAACAGATGAAGCGGTAGCATATTGCGATGAATTGTACGAGCAAATTGCTTACTTAACCGTACAGGCAAGCATGAACTTAGCTAAAGAAAAAGGTGCATATCCATTATTTAAAGGCTCAGATTTTGAGTCAGGCGCTTATTTTGAAACACGTAAATACACAAGCGAAGCGTGGAGTGAACTGCGTAACGAAGTTCAAAGCAATGGGATAAGAAATGGCTACTTAATGGCTGTAGCACCTAATTCATCAACATCTATTATCGCGGGTTCTACTGCAAGTATTGATCCGATTTTCCGTAAGTTTTATTCAGAGGAAAAGAAAAACTATAAAATCCCGGTGACGGCACCAGATTTATCACCAGCAACAAACTGGTATTATAAGTCCGTTTATTTAATTGATCAGCACTGGAGCATTAAGCAAAACGCCAAGCGCCAGCGCCATATTGATCAATCCATTTCATTCAACTTATATGTGCAAAATGATATCCGAGCAAAAGAGCTGCTGGATCTTCATATGACGGCATGGAAAGAAAAGTTAAAAACGACCTACTACGTACGTTCAACATCAAGTGAAGTCATTGAAGAATGTGAAAGCTGTCATAGTTAAAAGGAGTGAATAATTGATGACAAGCATGTTAAAACGAGAATTAATGAACGAAACAGCTCCGAACCGTTCGACAGGAATCATTAACGGCAAGAGCTCAAATATTCTAAACTGGGATGACGTCCGATTTTTATGGGCGTTCCCTAAATACAAACGTATGCTAGCTAACTTTTGGACGCCGTTTGAAATTAATATGGGTCAAGATATTAAGCAGTTCCCTCAGTTAACGGCTGACGAACAAGAGAGCTTTTTGAAAATTATTGGCTTGCTGGCGCTACTGGACAGTATTCAATCAGATTATGCTAGCAAAGTAGCTGACTATGTAACCGATTCTTCGATTAATGCTCTAATGATTATTTTAGCGCAGCAAGAAGTGGTTCATAATCATTCGTATTCATATGTTTTATCAAGTCTTGTACCAAAAGGAAAACAAGATGAAGTATTTGAATACTGGCGCACAGACGAAAAGCTTCGCGCTCGAAATGACTTTATTACAAACGGATATAAAGCATTTAGCGAAGAAGCAACGGTTGAAAACTTTTTGAAGTCTATGGTATATGATGTTATTTTAGAAGGCCTTTTCTTCTATAGCGGATTTGCTTTTTTCTATAATCTTGCGAGAAATCAAAAGATGGTGGCGACATCTACGATGATTAACTATATCAATCGTGATGAACAGCTTCACGTTGGGTTATTTGAAAAGATTTTCAAGGAAGTACTAAATGAAAATCCAGCTTATCGTACGGAGGAGCTAGAAACGTTTGTAGTTGAAACGTTCCAAGAGGCAGCTCGTCTTGAAATTGAATGGGCGGAATCTGTTATTGGAGAAAAATTCGACGGCATCACGATGAAAGAACTGCAGCAGTATATTGAATACATGGCTAATAAACGCTGTAATCAATTAGGCTTCGGCCGAGCTGCTTTCCCAGAAGCACCGATTGAAAATCCTCTTCGTTGGATTATTGCTTATCAAGAGGTAGATTTAGGGAAAACAGATTTCTTTGAACAGAAATCAAGACAATATACAAAAGCATCAGATGCGAATGGATTTGATGATCTATAAATACAAAAGCTGACTAATTTTCTTATTGATTAGTCAGCTTTTTTTAAGTGAATAAGTCCAAGTTCTAACGCACGTGTGGTAATTAAGTCATCAATTTCTTCTGGAATGTTTTCAAGTGTTCCCCATTTATATGTCCATAAATGAGTAAACGATTGTACATAGATTGGAAAGGTTTGTTCATTTGCTTTTATTGCTTCTTCTTTAAAAAAATGAATCAGTTGTTCAGTTTTCATAGTAGTCTCCTTTTTTATGATCTTGAAGAGAGAAAAAAGACAACCCAGAGGCTGTCCTTTTGCGGGTTACGCTTCAGTTGGCTTGAACGTTTTACAGTCTGTTTCATAACTGCTTGCTGCATGTTTTCCGCTATGACTTACCACGTAAATTTCTTCTGCGCTGCAGTGATTTCCATTTTTCCAAAAGTGACAGTTATTTACTTCACAAAGAATGTTTTGTTCCAACGTTAACCCTCCTTTGTATGTGATAGCTATAGTATGGTCAAAATTCAACTAACTTATAAGAAAGGTGGTAGACTTTCATTTTAATTGAGAATTTTTATCAATTAAACATTGACAAAGAGAATCATTCTCAATTAAACTGTGTATATAGTAAAGAATACAAGTTGTTGGCAAATCATTAAATGAATAATTAATTGGGAGGGAACAAACATGTCATCAGTTATGGTTGTAGGAGGAGACAGGTTAAAGCATATTACAGATCGTTTAGCGGGAGAAGGATTTAATGAAGTAATTCATTTAGATGGCCGTAAAAGCAATATGGTGAAGCGAGAAATACCCGAACATATTGGGTTTGTATTAGTTATTACGGATTTTATTAATCACAATATGGCAAAAGTCATTAAAGAGAAAGCAAAAAAACAAAAAAAACCGATTTATTTCGTCAAACATTCATGGAGTGCTATTCGTCAAGTGATTGAGCAAATTTCATGATTTAATTTTTATTTATTATTGAGAATGAATTTCAATTAGGGTGGTGAGACATAGGTGGAACCGATAAAAGTGAACATAAAGACACTCTCTAACGACCACATCGAACAATTTATTCGATGTCCATACAAATTTTATCAGCAGCAGCTTCTTTTGAAAAAAACATCTATAGATTGGAAACAGCTCGTTCAAGTAACTGTCCATCAAATCATTAAAACATACTATAGCAAGCCAGTTGAGTATCGCTCAAACCTCTATGTTTTACAGCTCATTGAAAAATATTGGCGCCTAAAGCCAAATATGTTTTCATCACCCGTTCACTATTACGATGTGTTAGCTAAAGTAAGCGATTATTTACTAAGGTTTTTAGGAAAGAAAGCACATGTAGAATTACCGCTTTTTGTGTTTGAGAAATACAGCGTTTATGTAGAAGAAATTCAAAGCAACCTTTCTCTAACCATTGATTTTGCTGCATGGACAGAGAAGTCTTATACGGTAACAAAATTCATTCTAGATGACCATGAAGAAGTGAAAAACGCCATGAAAGACTTTATTATCGTTTTTTCGAAACAAGCTTTTAAAAAGGTTCCTGAACAAATTCGTTTTTATTCATTATTAACTGGAGAAACAACAACTTATCATATTGCACCAGACGATTATCAAAAAGCCATACTTCAACTACATATTGTCAAAAGTGTGTTAATGGAACCAAAACATTTTCAAAAGAATTATGCATMCAGTGAGTGTGAAAACTGTCCTCTTCAACGAGAATGCGCTGAAGAAGGGGATATGCGGCCGACACTGCTGGTGTAAAGGAGCGTCATTTACATGAAGGAAATCTTACTAGCTTATGCGAGTATGTCAGGTAACACAGAAGCGATAGCCGATTTGATCGAAGAAGAATTAGTCAAGCATGGATTGCATGTGAAACGAGCAGAAGTATATGACATTGATGCTTCTGACCTTGTATCTGCAGAATCTATTATCTTTGGAGCTTATACGTGGGGAGATGGAGAGCTACCAGATGATTTTTTAGATCTTTATGATGAAATGGATGATATAGATCTCAGTCAAAAGCAGATGGCTGTATTTGGCTCAGGTGATTCATCATATGATGTTTTTTGCGGAGCAGTTGATTTAATTGAAGAAAAAATAAAGAAACGTAACGGAAATATAGCCGTTCCCGGTTTGAAAATCGAGCTCTCCCCCTTTGGGGAAGATGTAGAAAAATGTAAGGTATTTGCTAAAGGTTTTGCTGAAGTAGTAGTAAAATCTGCTGCTTCATAAGAAAACCCGGTCAAGTGCTGACCGGGTTTTTTAATATGGTTTCTTTTTGCTGTATTCTTTATTGTCTTTCATAAATAGACGCCAGAAATAAAAGAATCCAGGAAATAAAATAGCAAAACCAACAATATACACAATAAATAAAGAATGAAATGCATCGGGATGTGTAAATCCATTCTCAATCGTTACGTTTGGATAGACAACATAAGGTAAATGACTTCGTCCGTATACGTAACTTGCTAAGAAATATTGAAGGATAATGGATACCACGGCTAAACGAGGCATGCCTTTTCCTTTTTGAGAAGGTAGCAGCAGAGCAATACCAGCTACTACAAATAGACCTACAGATCCGTAAAGAAGGGGCTTAAACTGCATCATTTTATCATATAACCAGCTTGCTTCTGATTGCATTGTAATCATAATAAAGATAGCCATTAGCAGGGAAAGAGGTCCTGTAATGAGCGCATCACGCCGATAGACCGCATAAGCTTCCATTTCGTCAGATGACTTCGAGTAATCTGCTAATAACAGAGACGATAGAAACAGCGAAGAGCTTATGGCAAATCCGATAAATGAATAGACGTGCGGACTTGAAAATACTTTTGCTAAGTTTAATTGCTGCGTGCCATCAATTATATCAATAAACCCACCTTGACTTACTGGCAGTACAGCGATTAAAAAAGCAGGAATTAACACGCCGGATATACCGGATATATAAACCAACGCTCTCCGATATTTGAAGCTGCTAGCATAGTGTGAAAACACTAAAAATCCGCTTCGAATAGATAAGAGAAGTAAAATGATACTTCCGGGTATTAGTAACACTGTGCCAAGCGTAAATGTAGCTCGAGGAAAAAAACTAAACAGCGCAACAACAATCGCAACGATAAATACATTGGTTACTTCCCAAGTAGGTGATAGATATCTGTTTGCTACATCTGTAGCATTTGTTTTCGTACGATTAATATATACCATCGACCAAAAGCCAGCTCCAAAGTCCATCGTTCCCATTACGGCATAGATAAAAATGAAGCCCCATATTACAGTAATTGCTAGTAATGAATCACCCATATTCTCACATCCTTTTTAATCTGCTTGCGCAGCAAGCTCTTTAGAAAGCGGATTTCTTCTGAAATAAAACACCAGTACAAGGGCGACTGCGGCCACGAGTACGATATAAACAAGCAAAAATAAAAAAAATAAAATATGCAAATTAGCAGAAGTGGTAACTGCTTCTGATGTACGCATGATGCGGTAAATGACCCAGGGCTGTCTTCCGGTACATGCGAAAATCCATCCGAATTCAATGCCCATGATCGCGAGAGGGCCCGTTGCGACAAATGCCCACATGAAAATTTTAGGGAAGCTTTTCTTCTTTAAAAACTTGTACCAAACAACGCCCACTAGCGCCACTAAAATTAAAATCGATCCGATAATGACCATACCGTTAAACAAGGTATGCACAAAAAGCGGCGGCCAATAATCCCTAGGGAAGTCATTAAGTCCAGTAATCACTGTATTAAAGCTATTACCCGACAAGAAGCTGAGCATCCATGGAAACTCAATTCCATACTTGACTCGCTGTTCTTTTTCATCTGTGAATCCACCTAAAGCTAATGGCGCATGATCTTGCGTTTCAAATAGACCTTCAGCTGCTGCAAGTTTTTCGGGTTGATATTCGTATACTTTTTGCATAGATTCATGTCCATTCAAAGCTGTTACAAAAGAAAAAATCCCGCCGATTACTAATCCCATCATCAGCGCTTTATGATGAAATTTATATTCTCTTGGATTATGTTTTCGCGCACGAAGCATTTTAAAGGCAGCGACTGAAGCAATGACAAAGCCTCCGGTTGTATAAGCAGAAACGGCTACGTGACCGGACGTTACAAAGAAACTCGGATTAAAGAAAGCTGCCCAAGGATCTACGCTTACAATTTCGCCATTTAAAATTCGAAAGCCAGCAGGTGTTCCTTCAAATGCGTGCACGTTTGTAATTAAAACGGCAGAGGCAAGAGCGCCTATTGCTACTAAAATTAGACTGATAATCCTCATTTTTCGAGAAATACGGTCCGCTGCGTATACGTAAATAGAGAGAAACAGAGCCTCAATAAAGAAAGCATAAATTTCAATTTGAAAGGGAAGAGCCATCACTTTTCCTACGATTTCCATAAAACCCGGCCAAAGCAAAGCTAATTGTACACCAGCAATCGTTCCCGTAGGAATGGCGACTCCAAGCAGGACAGCAGCTCCTTTTGTCCAACGCTGTGCCATAAGTTCATAATCTTTATCTTTTGTTTTGTAGTAAAGAATTTCAGCCAATAAAATCATGAGAGGAATGCCGACGCCAAGAGTGGCAAAAATGATATGTACTCCCATGTTCAGACCAAACATTGAACGTGCAGTAACTAAATGATCCATTCATTTTTCAACCTTTCCAGTAAAGTATTGATAAACCTTATTGTCCACTTTTTACCACGCTTTATGCATCAGAATTGGTAAAACATATAACTTGAAAATAGTAATCATTACGATTATAATGAGTATATATTGTTTTAAAGGAGAGATATTTAATGAAAACAAATATTCATCCAGACTATCGTAAAGTTGTATTTATGGATACAAATAGCGGAACATCATTTTTATCAGGATCTACAAAACAATCAAATGAGACCGTTCAATGGGAAGATGGCAACACATATCCGCTTTTAAAAGTTGAAATCAGTTCGGATACACATCCATTTTATACAGGAAAACAAAAATTTGCTGATAAAGGCGGCCGTGTAGAACGCTTTAAGCAAAAATATAAATTACAATAAAAAAACTAGCCGGGAGGCTAGTTTTTTTATTAATATAATGCTTTTTTCAACGTATCAATATTGTGTTGCATAATGGAGAAATAATCTTCTTTATTTTTAACATCGTTTTTTGTTAATGACTCTAAGTTATGAAGTGTTAAAGGTTGAGCTCCTACTTCATTTTTTACAAGCGTAGACACTTTAGGCTTTAAATTTTGGTCAAAGATAAAGTATTTGATATGGTCTTTTTTTGCTTGTTTTACGATGTTTTCTAATTGTTTCTGAGACGGCTCATTTGTAGGAGATAAACCCGCTACGCTAATTTGCTTTAAGCCGTATCGTTTTTCCCAGTAGCCATAGGCTGCATGTGATACTAAAATTTCTTTATGAGGTGCGTCGCCAATCGTTGTTTTTAACTCTTGGTCCACATCTTCAAGCTGAGTCTTTAACGATTGGAAGTTCTTTTCAAACTCTGCTTTTTTATCTGGTTTTAATTCAATAAGTTCGTCTTTAATATTTTCTGCTAATTGAATAGCTAAAACAGGATCAAGCCAAACGTGAGGGTCTGTATCTCCGTGGTTATGCTCTTCTTCATGGGCATGTTCGTTTTCGTGGGCATGCTCATCTTCAGAACTCTTTGCTAATTTAATTCCTTTTGCAGCTTCTACTAAAGCTACATCTTCATTTTTAAGTGTAGACTGTGCTTTATCTGCAAAACCTTCAAGCCCAATTCCTGAGTAAACAAATGCGTCCGCGTTGGCGATTTTGACCATTGTTTTTGTTGTAGGCTCAAATGAGTGCGCATCTACACCGGTTGGTAAAATGCTTTTAGCTTCTACATATTTTCCACCGATTTTTTCAGTAAAGTCCTGTAAAGGGTAGATTGTTGTATAAACTTCTAATTTTTTGTTTTTATTATCAGATGCGTTATTTGCACTGCTTGAACTGCACCCCGCAAGAGCTGTTCCAATTCCTAATGCAAGCACCATTAAAAGTGGTTTGAATTTCATTATGTTGCTCCTTCCGTTCGTATCGTAACCATTTATGACCTATGTTATTATATCGTAATTATTACGATTTGAAAACTAAAAATTTACGCACCTACTGTAAATTTAGGAAGGGGATCTTTGAGAGTAGCCCAATCTTGATTCATTTCCTCATTTGTCAGCAAACAGCGGTCTAAAGTTTCAATTATTTCAGCTTTGTTCATATCAATACCAATGAACACAAGCTCGTTAATACGATCTCCAAATTGTTCATCCCATTTTGCTCGTAATTCAGGCTCTTCTTTTAAGGTTTGTTCTCTTTCTTCCGGGGCGTAAGTTGCTATCCATTCACCCGCTGCTTGAATCATAATGGACGTACCGGCTTGAGAAAGAAGTCCTGCCATATTATTACGTGAAGCAAGCCAGAAAAATCCCTTTGCACGTACAATATCAACCGGCCAGTTCTCTAACCATTTCATGAAGCGTTCAGGATGAAGGGGACGGTTCCTTCTGTATACAAAAGAAGAAATACCGAACTCTTCCGTTTCAGGCGTATGGTGCTCCTCATTTAATTCTTTAATCCATCCGGCTCCTTGACTAGCTTTTTCAAAGTCGAATAAGTCGGTATGAAGTATGGCTTCAAGGCTTACTTCACTATTAATTGTTTGGATAACAGTGGCTTCTGAGTTTAATTTGTGAAGAACAGCCTCCAGCTCATCTGCATCATCTTTTGTTAACAAATCAACTTTGTTTAACAAAATGACGTTTGCAAATTCAATTTGATCGATTAACAAATCAATCACTTCTCTTGTATCGTTTTCATCTGTTCCTTCTTTGCGGTCTAATAAGCTTTCGCTGGATGAAAAGTCTTCCCAAAAGCGATTGGCATCTACTACAGTGACCATCGTATCTAACGAACATTTCTGAGTTAAATCAATTCCCAGCTCTTCATCAATATAAGTAAATGTTTGAGCAACAGGGATAGGTTCGCTGATTCCGGAAGATTCAATGACAATATAATCAATATCACCATTGTCTACTAGGCGTTCTACCTCTTTCATTAGATCGTCTCGAAGCGTACAGCAAATACAGCCATTTTGCATTTCAACAAGTTTTTCTTCTGTTCGAGAGAATCCGCCTTGTTTAACTAAGTCTGCATCAATATTTACTTCGCTCATGTCATTGACAATGACCGCGACTTTTAAACCTTCTTTATTTTTTAAAATATGGTTCAAAAGAGTTGTTTTACCTGAACCAAGGTATCCGCTTAAAACGGTAACKGGAATTTTTTTCACTGTTATAACCTACTTTCTTGTTTATAAATAATAATGATTACGATTTAACACTTTTCATCTTATAGGAAAAAGTATTATAATACAAGAAAGAATTTTTTTTATGAAGGAGAAGACAGCAGATGAGCTTATTACAAGATGTTTTAGAATTCAACCAAAAATTTGTAGAAGAAAAGAAGTATGAACTTTACGAAACAAGCAAATTCCCTGATAAAAAAATGGTTATTTTATCGTGTATGGACACAAGATTGGTAGAATTACTTCCACACGCTTTGAATTTGCGCAACGGAGACGTGAAAATTGTTAAAAACGCAGGAGCGCTTGTTTCACATCCATTTGGAAGTATTATGCGAAGCATTTTAGTAGCTGTGTACGAGCTTCAAGCAGATGAGGTATGTGTAATTGGTCACCACGACTGTGGAGCAGGTAAACTTCAGGCGGAACCTTTTTTAGAGAAAGTAAGAGCAAAAGGCATCTCAGATGAAGTGATTAATACCATTGAATATTCTATGGACTTGAAACAATGGTTAACGGGTTTTGATTCAGTAGAAGAGACTGTTCAGCATAGTGTAGAGACAATCCGTAATCATCCTCTATTTTCAAAAGATACTCCTGTACATGGACTAGTTATTGATCCAAATACAGGAAAGCTAGATGTTGTTGTAAATGGGTATGAAGCAATCGAAAACAACTAAAGCTTAGTGTGATTTTTTCTCAGGTACTTCATCGATGCCACCCGGATGGAATGGGTGGCATTTTAAAATTCGTTTTACAGTCAAATAAGATCCCTTTACGGCACCAAAGCGTTTAATGGATTCAACTCCGTACTGGGAGCAAGTAGGGTAAAACCGGCACCTTGCCGGAAGAAAAGGTGAAATTCCTTTTTGATATCCTTTTATAAGTAAAAGCAAAAGCTTTGCAATCATTTATTATCACGTTCTTTCTTTCGTGTTTGCTCATACTATAAGGGATAGAAGGAATAAAAAGCAACTAAAAGAAATAAAGGTTATTAAATGGATGAAATATATCGGAATTGCATGTTATGATAGGTGAAAGAAGAAAAAAGGAGTGGTATTATGCCATCAGTAGAAAGTTTTGAGCTAGATCATAATGCGGTTAAAGCACCTTACGTAAGACACTGCGGTGTTCACAAAGTGGGAAGCGACGGCGTTGTAAATAAATTTGATATTCGTTTTTGCCAGCCAAACAAACAAGCAATGAAGCCGGACGTTATTCATACGCTAGAGCATTTATTAGCTTTTAATATTCGTACTCATGTAGAAAAATATGATCACTTTGATATTATTGATATTTCGCCTATGGGATGTCAAACAGGGTACTACTTAGTAGTGAGCGGTGAGCCGACTGTACGTGAAATTATTGATTTGTTAGACGATACGTTAAAAGATGCAATTAACATTACTGAAATTCCAGCAGCAAACGAAAAGCAGTGCGGTCAAGCGAAACTTCACGATTTAGAAGGAGCAAAACGCTTGATGAAGTTCTGGCTAGAACAGGACAAAGAAGATTTAGAAAAAGTATTTGGCTAAAAATAAGCAGTCCGCTGGGCTGCTTATTTTATTTGAAAAAAGATGAAGAAGTTTCTCTAAGTCTAAAGAAAGGGAAATGTCTCTTTTTATAAAAAATGTTTTAATCAACTAAAAAAGGGTACAACTATATTATATAAAGAGTTCACAAAGGAGCGAAAAACATGGCAGTAAATGTAAATGAAATCGTTAATAAACAAGTAGCGAATTTTAGTGTAATGTACATAAAACTTCATAACTTTCACTGGTACGTAAAAGGTGAACAATTCTTCACTCTTCATGAAAAGTTTGAAGAGCTGTATACGGAAACAGCTACAATTATTGATGACCTTGCAGAACGCCTTTTAGCATTAGAAGGAAAACCTGTGGCAACAATGAAAGAATCGTTAGAACTTTCTTCTATTAAAGAAGCGGATGGAAGCGAAACGGCTAAAGATATGGTTGCTTCTTTAGTAAGCGATTTTGATACGCTAACTGCTGAATTAAAAGAAGGAATGGACGCAGCCGGTGAAGCGGGCGACGAAACAACAGGAGACATGCTGTTAGCCATTCATCAAAGCTTAGAAAAGCATACGTGGATGTTAAAATCATTCCTAGGCAAGTAATTAAAACCTGCGAGTAATCGCAGGTTTTTTTATGATAAGATGGACGAACACTTTTTTTTTACCGGCATATACTGTAGGGATATGACTGCTGAAAGGGTGAAAAAAGTGGATATGCAGAAGCTTTCTGTCTTGATAATTTCAAGTTTAGGTTCACTGGCTTTTTTTTTATTTGGAGAGTGGGACTATTTACTAATGGCTTTAGTAGCGTTAGTGACAATGGATTATTTGACAGGCACGATCGCAGCTTTTATAAATAAACGTTTATCTAGCAAAGTAGGTTTTAAAGGAATTGCGAAAAAGATTTTTATTTTTGCCATGATTGCTGTAGCAAACTTTATCGATTCCGTATTCTGGGAAAACGGTCATATTATTCGAGATGGAGCTATTTTGTTCTATATTTTAAACGAAATGATTTCAATTACAGAAAATGCAGGAATTGTAGGAATTCCAATTCCAGCGCCGCTAAAAAAAGCAATAGCGATTTTAAAAGACCGCTTTAAATCGTAGAGTGTATAAAAAAAGAATAAGATACAAATAAGAAAGATAAGTTGGCACTAGAAAGAAGGAGCTGAATATCTTTCATGACAAAAAAATATTATCTATCTCTGAGTTCAGGAGAAATCAATCAGTCAAATACTGCTTCAGATTGGAATTATGCGATTGAAGCAACAGATGAAGAAGTGGAGAAGCTGAGAACGTATTTAGATCAGCGTGCTTCAAGCGATTGGTCAAGCTTTTGGCGATCACATATTCCGTATCTGGAATATCATCATGATTCTCAAAATGATATGTACGATAAAACGACAGTTGAAATATATGCCATGCTTTATCAGCTAGGAGACGATGAAACAAAATCACATATCAAACAGATGAATATTTTATCTTCAGATAGAATGGAATAAGGGGTAAAAAGCAAAGAAAAAAAGTACGAGCATACTTTTCTTATCAGGTATGGCCGTAATGTATGATAAAATAAGGGAAAAATCAAATGGAGTTTGAGTCGACCATGTACACATTTAAGGATGCATATCATAATCAAGTATTTTTATCATTTGAAAAAAATCCATTCTCGAAAACTCCACGTCATGTTTGGGTCGTATGCAGGTATGAAAATCAATGGTTGCTAACGAATCACTCAAAACGAGGTTTAGAATTTCCCGGAGGAAAACTAGAAGGCAATGAAGTACCAGAAGAAGCAGCGGTTCGAGAAGTATTCGAAGAAACAGGCGGAGAAGTCTCTTCTTTAACTTATATTGGGCAATATAAAGTAGTAAGTAAAGGAAAGACCATTATTAAAAACATTTATTTTGCTACTATTGGAAATGTAATTAAAAAAGAAGACTACATGGAAACGGATGGTCCCGTAATGATTGATGAACTACCTTCGGGCATTCAACAAGATGATGCATACAGCTTCATCATGAAAGATAATGTTTTACAATATGTAATGAAATATGTAAAGCGAACATTTTTGTAAAAGTATCCTATCAATGAAAATCCCCCCGTTTGTACGGGGGGATTTTTTATGAGCGTCGGATCAATTTCTTTTCTAAATAAGCAACGCCTTGATACATAATCGTAGCGAAAATGGCAATTAATAATAAGCTGAGAAGAACAAGAGTAAAGTTGAAGACTTGGAAACCATAAATAATCATATATCCAAGCCCTTTTGAAGAAACTAAAAATTCTCCTACGATGACGCCTACCCAAGATAAGCCCACATTTACTTTAAATGTGGAAATAATAGCAGGCATGGAAGCTGGCAAAATAGCTTCTTTAAAACAGCGGGTTTTCGTTGCCCCAAAGCTTTTTAGTAATTTAATATAGTTTGGATCAACTTCTTTAAATGCTGTGTAAACGACGATGGATGTAATAATAACGGATATAATCGCCCCCATCGTTAAGATTGAGAAAAAACCTGGACCGATCGCTACAATTAAAATAGGGCCCAGCGCTACTTTTGGCATGGCGTTTAAAATAACGAGGTAAGGGTCTAATATGTTTGCAAGCCTCGTTGAATACCAAAGGGCCGTTGCAAGTAAAATACCTAGCACTGTGCCTAAAATGAAGCCAAGAACTGTTTCAAATAACGTAAAACCAATATGTTCTGCCAGCGAGCCGTCGGCAAGTTTAATTAAAAATAAATGCCATACTTTAGTAGGGGAACTGAAGATTAAAGGGTCAATCCACTTTAAACGAGAAGCCAGTTCCCATAAGCTAAAAAAGGCTAAGAAAATTATCAGCTGCACGCTCAGTACTAATCGTTTTTCGACCAAAACCTTGCGAAGGTAGCTTTCATGAAGAGTATCTAGGGAGCTAGTAGGTTTCAAGTTGATCAAGCTCCTTCCATATATCCATAAATAAGTCGTTATAGACAGGGTGCTGTCGTGCTTCAAACGGAGAGAGGGTTCGTAAAATAGAAGGAACCGTAAATGTTTTTGCGATTTTTCCCGGCTTTGCTGAGAATAAAAAGATTCGGCTGCTCATGGCAATAGCTTCGCCGATATCGTGCGTGACCAAAACGGCCGTTTTTTGATAGGTCATCAGCGTTTTGGAGACAAGTTCTTCAAGCTTGAGTTTTGTTTGAAAATCAAGTGCTGAAAAAGGTTCATCTAAGAGTAAAATAGCGGGGTCAATGGCAAGTGTTCGGACTAAAGCGACACGTTGTCTCATGCCTCCGGATAACTGATGCGGATATAGGTCATCTACGCCCTGTAAACCAATTTCTTTTAGGAGTAACAGTGCGTTACTCTCTGTTTTATCTGTTAGCTGTCCGCGAATTTCAAGCCCAAGTAAAATATTTTCTTTAATGGTTTTCCACGGAAACAAATAATCTTGTTGAAGCATATAACCGATGTTTGGGACTGATGTTCCGATATTTTCACCGTCTATTGTGACAGAGCCGGACGTTGGTTCAATCAAGCCTGCAATAATCGATAGAAGCGTTGTTTTTCCACATCCGCTTGGGCCGAGAAAGGAAACAAATTCTCCTTCTTCAATAGACAAATTAATATGTTCAAGTGCAGTGGTAGCAGACTTTGTCGTAAGATACATATGCTGAACATCTTGAATGTGAAGTTTTGTCATATTACTCACTCATTGCATCTTTTGCGAATTTTGTGTTGACTAGCTTGTTGTGATCGATGTGTCTTGGAAGTTCTCCAGATTCATCCATTATTTTTTGTAAATGATCCCACTCTTTTTGATCTAATAAAGGGTTAGTTGCAAAAGATTTTTGGGATTTATAGCGGTCAATAACAGTTTTCAGCGTTTCTTTAGGCGTATCTTCGAAATACGGTGCAACCACTTCAGCAATTTCATCTGTGCTATGTGTATTCACCCATTTTTGTGCTTTGTACATAGCTCGAGTAAATTTAGCTGCTGCTTCAGGGTTATCTTTTAAATAGCTTTCTTTGGCCATAAATGTTGTATAAGGAACTGTTCCTGATTCTTTTCCAAAGGAAGCAACGATATGTCCTTTTCCTTGTTTCTCTAAAATACTAGCCGTTGGCTCAAATAATTGAACGTAATCTCCAGTACCAGAAGCAAAAGCATTCGCAACGTTAGCAAAATCAATGTTTTGAACGAGTTTTACATCTTTTTTAGGATCAATATTATGCTGTTTCAACACATATTCCCCTACCATTTGCGGCATGCCGCCTTTACGTTGACCAAGAAACGTTTTGCCTTTAAGCTGATCCCATGAGAAGTGATCGACTTTTTTACGTGCTACTAGAAATGTTCCGTCGGTTTGGGTTAGTTGTGCAAAGTTGATGACGGGATCACTAGACCCCTGTGCATATACGTAGATTGAAGTTTCCGAGCCGACTAGGGCGACGTCGATGCCGTCAGATAAAAGTGACGTCATTGTCTTATCTCCGCCCCACGTTGTTTTTAAATCTACCTTTAGTCCTTCTTCTTCAAAAAAGCCTTTTGAAATAGCGACGTACTGGGGAGCATAAAAGATAGAACGAGTTACTTCGCCAACACGAACCGTTTGTACAGATGTTGTTTTGCCGCAGCTAATTAGTGGAATGAATAAAATCATAATAGCAAGCAAAGAAAAAAGCCATTTGATTGGTTTCATAAAGCAAACCCCCTTAAAATAATAAAATATTTTATGATAATGTATGTAAAGAAGTGGAAGAAGGTGAGTGCCTATATAACTATGTGGAAAATCAAAGAACTATTAGTCAACAATTGAAAGTACACCTTAGCGGGAGAAAGCAGGCTAGTTATATAAAGAATGGAGGAAAAAAATGAAAGATGGAACAATTCTTCATAAACAGCGTTTCCCATCATCAAACCCTCGCGTGGCGCTGTGGGTGATTACATATGCATGTCAAGGACTTAAGATTAAAGGAATGCTCGCAGAGCCAAAAGAAAAAGGAATGTATGACGGCTTTTTATACTTAAGAGGAGGTATTAAGAACGTAGGAACGGTTCGTCCTGCTCGACTCATTCAATTTGCTTCTCAAGGTTTTATTGTGATGGCTCCGTTCTACAGGGGAAATCAAGGAGGCGAAGGAAACGAAGATTTTGCTGGAGATGATCGTTACGATGCTTTTGCTGCTTACGATTTACTGAAACAGCTCCCTAACGTCCACCATGACCGCATTCATATTTTTGGGTTTTCAAGAGGGGGAGTGATGGCTTTACTCACAGCCATTGAAAAAACCGACAGCCGCTCTCTTGTGTTATGGGGAGGCGTCACGGATATGGTGCTGACATATGAAGAAAGAGAAGATTTAAGAAGAATGATGAAGCGGGTGATTGGAGGAACTCCTTCTAAATATCCTGAAAGATACGAATGGAGGACCCCTTTGCACCGTGCTCATCTCGTCGAGCCGCCGGTCTTGCTTATTCATGGTTTAGAAGATAAAAACGTGTCGATTGATCATTCCTATCAGCTCGAATCTAAACTAAAGAAGGCCAATAAAAAAGTTACCAGCTGGTACTTCGAAAACTTTCCACATGCTTTTCCACCAAAAGAAAACCGAGAAACGGTGAAGAAGTTAACGAAGTGGATGAAAGCGCAATAAAAGATATGCTACGATAGAGAAAACAAGTAGAATAACAGTGAGGAGTGAGAAAAAATGGGGATGCCGCTAGAATTAAATACAATGATTGTGACAAAAGGCAACGAAAAGCGTGTAACGGATAACATTTTTCAAATTGAGAAAAAAGGATATCGCTTGTATCCGTTAGATATTCCATTAAACGTTCACAAAACGAAAAATGGAGAATGTATTGGAACTGCTGTTGTGCGTAAGGTAGAAATGGAGCAGGAAAAAACCATTGTCACATATGAACTGACAAAATTACATTCGACTAACTAAAAAAACGATCGTCTATAAGACGATCGTTTTTTTATTAGACTCTAGGTCCGCCTAATGTTGAAATGTCAGATGCTACATCGTTAAAACGCTTGAAATTAGCTTTGAATTTAGCAGCAAGCTCAGTTGCCTTTTGGTTATAAGCTGTTGCATCGTTCCATGCTTTAGAAGGCTGAAGCACTTCATCAGGAACGCCCGGAACATGAGTTGGAATCGATAAACCAAAAATAGCATCTGTTACTGTTTCGGTATTAGCGAGTTCTCCTTCAAGGGCTGCTTGAACCATAGCTCGAGTGTAACTTAACTTCATTCGTTCGCCCACCCCGTATTCACCGCCGGTCCATCCAGTATTTACAAGGTAGACATTTACATTATGTTCATCGATTTTCTTTCCTAGCATTTCTGCATAAGTTGTTGGAGCAAGAGGTAAGAAAGGCTCACCAAAGCATGTAGAGAAAGTAGCCTGTGGCGATGTTACGCCGCGCTCTGTTCCAGCTAACTTACTAGTGTATCCGCTCAGAAAATGGTACATTGCTTGTTCTTTTGTAAGCTTGCTGATTGGAGGCAAGACACCGAAAGCATCAGCAGTTAAAAAGACAATAGCTGTAGGGTGCCCGGCAACGCTTGGCAATACCGTATTATCAATAGAGTCAATTGAATAAGCGGCACGAGTATTCTCTGTTAAACTATTATCATTGTAATCTGCTACTTTCGTATTTTGATTTAACACTACATTTTCCAGTACGGCGCCGAAGCGAATTGCATTGAAGATTTGCGGTTCTTTTTCTTCGGAAAGCTGAATGCACTTCGCGTAGCATCCTCCTTCAATATTAAATACACCAGAGCTTGACCAACCGTGCTCGTCATCTCCGATTAAACGACGGTTTGCATCAGCAGAAAGCGTTGTTTTACCCGTTCCAGATAAACCAAAGAATAATGCAACGTCACCTTCTTCTCCTACGTTAGCAGAACAGTGCATGGATAGAATATTGTTTTGAGGAAGTAAGAAGTTCATCACTGAGAAAATAGATTTTTTCATTTCACCAGCGTATTCAGTTCCTCCAATTAGCACAATGCGTCGCTCTAACGAAAGAATAATGAAGGTTTCAGAATTCGTCCCGTCTGTTTCAGGGTCAGCTTTGAACGTTGGAGCTGCTACAATTGTAAACGGCTTCACATCATCATTTGTTTTTTGTTCGGCTGAAGGGCGAATGAATAACTGCTGAGCGAATAGGTTGTGCCATGCAAATTCATTAACTACTTGAATTGGTAACTGATACTTTTTATCAGCTCCAGCATATCCATTAAAAACAAAAAGTTCATCCTGCTTCTTTAAGTGGGTTAAGACTTTTTTGTATAGCGCATCGAATCGCTGAGCAGAAATTGGCTGATTGACAGGTCCCCATTCAACCGTTTTTGAAGACACAGCATCGCTTACAATAAATTTATCTAAAGGAGAGCGACCTGTATATTTTCCGGTTTCGACTGACACAGCACCTGTAGAAGTCAGCATTCCTTCGCGTCGAGCTAGAATTTTTTCAACAAGTTGTGGAACAGATAATTGGTGTTTTGTTGTTTTTAATTGAAGCAAACCATTTAATTCGATAGACATATCAACAGTACTCATGTGCACTACCTTCCTTTTTTAGCTATTATTTATTCATTAATGTTTGAAATTTATAATTAGTATAACACATTTATTTAATTATTCTATACTATTTAACTAAAAATGTTTGTGTATTATAAAAAAATGTACGTTATACCTATTTTAGACACATGTATATGTGCTAGGAGCGAAAAAAGTGAAGCTATTTTAAGTGAAAGCCTCATTTTGATCTGTCTTATTAACTAAACTTAGTGATGATTCTTAATAAGGTGTACTATTTCGGAATTTGAGTATGTTACATTAAAACAGATTCAAACATAAAGAGATGATTTCCATTTGAATGTTGTTGACAGTGAAGCGCTTTTTCATGTATTATATGTCCTTGAACGGATACTCTCTTATCCCGAGCTGGTGGAGGGACAGGCCCTATGAAACCCAGCAACCATCGTCATTTTTTTGTGTAGACGATAAGGTGCTAACCTGATGCAAGGGCACAACCTTGATCGATAAGAGTGAAAGGCTTATGTAGAATTTGATACCTTTCCTCGATACAAGGAAAGGTTTTTTTATATTTTTTAACGTGTAATGAAAATAAGGGAATGAGTACCGTATCACAATGTATCGTATTTATAAGGAGGAAAACTGATGTCAACACAACGTCGTCTGTTCACGTCAGAATCTGTTACAGAGGGACATCCCGATAAAATTTGTGACCAAATTTCTGACTCAATTCTTGATGCTATCCTAGCAAAGGATCCAAATGCTCGTGTTGCTTGTGAAACAAGCGTAACAACTGGTTTAGTTTTAGTAAGTGGTGAAATTACAACTTCTACTTACGTGGATATTCCTAAAACAGTTCGTGAAACAATTAAAGGAATTGGCTATACTCGTGCAAAATACGGATTTGATGCTGAAACTTGTGCAGTATTAACATCTATCGACGAGCAGTCAGCTGATATCGCTGCTGGTGTAGACCAAGCGTTAGAAGCACGTGAAGGTCAAATGTCAGATGAAGAAATCGAAGCAATCGGAGCTGGAGACCAAGGCTTAATGTTTGGTTATGCATGTAACGAAACAAAAGAATTAATGCCTCTTCCAATTTCATTAGCTCATAAACTTGCTCGCCGTCTAACAGAAGTACGTAAAGAAGAAATTCTTCCTTACCTTCGCCCGGATGGTAAAACACAAGTAACAGTTGAATATGATGAAAACAACAAACCTGTTCGCATCGATACAATTGTTATTTCAACTCAGCATCATCCAGAAGTAACGTTAGAGCAAATTCAACGTAACTTAAAAGAATATGTTATTAATCCAGTTGTTCCAAACGAGTTAATTGATGAAAATACAAAGTATTTCATTAACCCAACAGGACGTTTCGTAATCGGCGGTCCTCAAGGAGATGCTGGTTTAACTGGTCGTAAAATTATCGTTGATACTTACGGCGGATATGCTCGTCACGGCGGCGGTGCATTCTCTGGTAAGGATGCAACAAAAGTAGACCGTTCAGCAGCTTATGCAGCTCGTTATGTTGCGAAAAACATTGTAGCAGCTGATCTTGCTGATAAATGTGAAGTACAACTAGCATATGCAATTGGTGTTGCACAACCAGTATCTATTTCAATTGATACATTCGGTACAGGAAAAGTTTCTGAAGAAGTACTAGTAGACGTAGTACGCAAAAACTTTGACCTACGTCCAGCAGGCATCATTAAAATGCTTGATTTACGTCGCCCAATTTATAAGCAAACAGCAGCTTACGGCCACTTTGGTCGTACGGATGTGGAGCTTCCTTGGGAGTTCACAGACAAAGCGGAAGCATTAAAAACTCAAGCTTTAGCTAAATAATAAAAAAATCTCCGTGAAAACGGAGATTTTTTTATGCCAATTGAATATCTGCAGCAGATTTTTCTACGACACCTTCATATTCTGAAAGCAAATGCTGAAAAATGGCGTCCCATGATTGAGTAAGAGCATAGTGTCTCGCTGCATGGCCAAAGTGAAGCCGCTGGTGCAAATCATCGAGTAAACCTGTAATAGCCGAACTGAATTCTTCTAAGGAGTGAGGTTTGCAAAGATAGCCGTTTCGCCCGTGCTGAACCATCTGTTTAACTCCTCCTGCATTTGCTGCCACTACAGGAGTTCCAGAAGCAAGAGACTCCAGTACAACATTTCCGAAGGTTTCTGTTTCTGAAGGAAAAACAAACAAATCAGATGATGAATAGATATGAGCAAGTTGCTTACCTTCAAGGAAGCCTGTAAATGTCATATGCTCAGATGCTTGCTGCTGCATTTGTTCTTTTAAAGGGCCGTCTCCTACAATAACCCAGTGAATTTGATGGCGGATATGATCCGGTAGAGATCGTGCGATTTTTATTAAAAAATCAGCGTTCTTTTCTTTAGCTAATCTTCCTACATACGTTAAAATGTAGGGCTTTTTAATATTATATTTAATACGAATATCAAAGCGGTCATAGTGGGGGTGAAATAATTTATGATTTACTCCTCGCGACCAAATAGATACGTTGTGAAACCCTTGTTCTTCTAGCTGCTGTTTGGTCACTTCAGAGGGAGCGAATATTTTTTGTACAGGTTTATAAAACCATTTCATATATTTTTGCAGTGGTACACGCATTTTTTCAAGTTCATAGTGAGATAAATAATCATCAAACTTGGTATGATAAGAGCCGACAAGAGGAACACCTAATCTTTTCCCGTAATAGGAGCCGCAAAGCCCCATTGTAAAAGGAGTGGCCAAATGAATAATAGAAGGATTGAATTCCTGCAGCTGCTTTTTAATTTTTAGAACGTTTGGCAATGAAAAGCGGCTGTTTGGATAAAGGAAAAACGGCATGCTGAGCGAACGGTGAACATACGTTGAAAATGACTGATCATGAGCAAATTCAGGAGCAAATACCTGGATGGGAATTTGCTTTGATTTGACATACTGGGTAAATTGATAAAGTGTTTTAGCAGCTCCGTTAACTTCTGGAGCAAATGTATCCGTAAATAAAGCAATTCTCATTAGTACTCCTCCTATCAATTAAGTTAAAAATATGTTCAGTGACACAGCACCTGAAAAGATGCCCAGTATCAGGCCTACCATGACATCCGTCGGATAGTGCAGACCGAGATAAATTCTTGAAATTCCTACCGTTACTGCAAGAGGCAAAAGAACGGCAGTGAAGGCTGGATAAACAATCATAAGAGGGGTAACCAACGAAAAAATAGCTGTTGTATGCCCAGACGGAAATGAATGATCTTTTAAGGGATTTTCTAATACTTTTGTATATTTTAATTGAATATAAGGTCGTTTTCTCGGATATAGTTTTTTAGCAATGGCGACAGGAATATGACTAACGGCTAGAGAAAACGCACAAGCGTAAGCGACGGATGAAGGATGCAGAAATAGCAGCAAGCACGCTATCACAATGGTAAACGTGGCTCCGCCAGTGTGAGTTAGTAAACGTAAAAATCTATTTAAGTGCTTTCGATCAAAATGTTGGTTTACGCTTTTGAATAATCGGCATTCGGCATCATATACATACTGAATTAACTTGGCTTTCATAGAGTCGCTCCCTTTTCAATAAATACGTCTTTATTATTCAGTTTAATCTTTAATTGTGTAGGCAGTACTAAAACGATGTAAATTAATATGGAAATTTCTTTACAATTGTGGAGAGAATAGAACATGATTGGAGAGTTTGTGGAGATACTAAAAAAATTCCCTCAGTATGACTTTCTGAGGGAACGTTTCCTTTATAATGAAGAATCAGATTTCTTAATAGATTTATAATACTGCCCTTTTTCTACATATTCTGTACGAATGCGCTGCATATCTTTTAAATCCTCTTCTGTCAGAGTGCGGATCACTTTAGCAGGTCGGCCGAGTGCGAGAGTATTGGGGGGTATTTTTTTACCGGGAGGCACTAAGCTTCCAGCACCGATAAAAGCACCTTCACCAATTTCCGCACCGTCTAAAATAATAGAACCCATGCCAATGAGCGCGCGTTTGCGGATGATGGAGCTATGTAAAATAACTTGATGTCCTACTGTTACATCATCCTCAATAAGCAAAGGAGCATTTGGGCTTTGATGGAGTGTTGATTGATCTTGTATGTTTACTCGTTTACCAATAATCGTAGGTGAAACATCTCCTCTAATAACAGTGTTAAACCAAATGCTGCTTTCTTCACCAATGGTGACATCTCCAGTAATCGTGACATAGTCTGCGATGAAGCAGCTGGGTGCAATGGTAGGCATTTTTTCTTTATACGGATAAATCATCAAATCATCTCCCTTTATTAGTTGAAAAAAAGTAGTAAATCTTCTAATGTAAGTGTACAAAGGTTTTTTAAGCAGGTAAACAAAAAAAGGAAGAAGGAGTAACTCAAATGCATAAATGGGAAGCAGTAAATCCAAAAGGCGTTATTGTCATGGTCCATGGAGCAGCGGAGCATCACGGACGCTATCGCTGGCTGATTGAGATGTGGCGTTCGGTTGGAATGCACGTAATTATGGGAGACCTTCCTGGCCAAGGCTTAACAACAAGAAGAAGAGGACATATCCTATCCTTTGATGAATATGTGTATGAAGTGGAAGAATGGGTACGTGAAGCGCAAAAATATGATTTGCCTATTTTCCTGTTAGGTCACAGTATGGGAGGACTAGCGGTTATTCGTACGCTCCAGACAAAAAACCTCCCTATATGGGGTGCGATTCTTTCCTCTCCTTGTCTAGGATTAAAAGAGCAAGTACCGGCTTATTTAGATATGCTATCTAAAGGGTTAAATAAAGTCATGCCGAACAAACTTTTCGATTTAGGTCTCACTGTTGAAAAAGCAACAAGAAACCAAGAAGTTCGAGATGAAGATGAAAATGACTCACTGTATGTTACAAAAGTTTCTGTAAGATGGTACCGGGAATTGATCCAAGCTGTCAACTTAGCTTTTAAAGATATCGATCGTTTGCCTGATGTCCCACTTCTTGTGATGCAGGCAGGAGAAGATAAAATTATTGAAAAGCTGATTGTTAGGCAGTGGTTTGATGAAATAGAGCTAAGTGAAAAAATCTACAAAGAATGGTCTCAGCTGTATCACGAAATCTTTAATGAGCCTGAAAGAGAATACGTTTTTACATATGCGAAAAGTTTTGTGGATCTTCACATTTAATAAGTGCGGTAAGAAATTGAGGTGAAAATAAATGAAGATTCCGTCTCATCCTATTTCATTAATGAGAAAAATTTATCGAGAAGTGTTTCCTGTCGTTCATCATGAGCTTAATCATTGGCGCGAACGAGCAAAAGAGATTCCTAATAAAGAATTGCGTACTCAAGCATTGGCAAGTATCGATACAAAAACTTTTCATTGTGAAGGAGGCGGTATCCTATCGATTTTAGCGAAAGAAAACATGATTGAATGCGTGAAATTTATTGTTGCCTACCAAACAATCAGCGATTACTTAGATAACTTATGTGACCGCAGCAATTCGCTAGACCCTAAAGATTTTGCCGCCTTACATGAATCGATGCCAGATGCGTTGACTCCTCA
Organism: Priestia sp. P5_B4; assembly: GCF_056400385.1. Taxonomy (NCBI): domain Bacteria; kingdom Bacillati; phylum Bacillota; class Bacilli; order Caryophanales; family Bacillaceae; genus Priestia; species Priestia sp. P5_B4. Next base: position 19,676 of record NZ_JBFULJ010000002.1, on the reverse strand, counting down.
TGCACCTCTTGGGGATTACTATCGTTTTCGAGCGGATAAAGACGACGGAGGATACTTAGCTGGACTTGTCCAGACTTGTCAGCAGTCCTTGCGAAAAGCTTGTAATTACCATATAGTCTCTTCACATTTATTAGAACTAGCTAATTATTATTGTGATTTACAAATACATAAGCATGTTGAAATCAAGGAAAGAGTTCCACGATTAGAGAATTGGTTCGATGCTCACCGGCACAGTGTTCCTGAAATGGAGTGGTATGAATTTTCAGCGTGCTCTGGTTCAACGTTAGGAATTTTTTGTTTAGTTGCTTATAGCTTTCAAGAAGAGATGACCGAAGAAATGACGCAGAAAATAAAAGCGGGATATTTTCCTTATATTCAAGGCTTACATATTTTACTCGATTATTTAATTGACCAAGAAGAAGATAAAGCAGGAGGAGATTTGAACTTTTGTTTTTATTATCCTCATTATCAGCAAATGATGGATCGCTTTTTGCATTTTGTCGTAAAAGCGGACGAATATGCTAAAAAACTGCCAGATTATCACTTTCACTGCTTTATCTATAAAGGACTCTTGGGCGTTTATTTGTCGGATCAAAAAGTGCGGGCACAAAAACATGTTCATGTGAATGCACGTAGGTTAATAAAAGCGGGGGGAGCCCTCAGCTACTTTTTCTATATCAACGGACGCTTGTACCGAATGTTAAAAAGATAAGCCATATGCGGCTTATCTTTTTTCAATAGCAATGATGAAGGGAGGATTGTTTTGCTGATTCATGAAACGATATTGTAAAACGTGAACGTCTTTTTGATCAAGATTTTGGACATGCGTTAGTAAATCGTCTCTTTCTTGTTTCCCTTGTTCGTGTCCATGATAAATAACGAGCACAATCACTCCTTCAGGTGCTAGCAAATCAAGTAACTGCTCAATTGCAGAGATTGTTGTTTCAGAAGTGGTGACAATGTCTTTATCTCCACCTGGTAAATAACCTAAATTAAAGACAGCGCCCGTGACTCGTCCTTTAATAGAACGAGGAAGCATGTTTATATTGCTGTGGCTTTCTTGGATAAGTGTTACTCTGTTTTCTACATGGTATTCTGTCAATCGCTGTTGAGTTGCTTGAATAGCTTGAGGTTGAATATCAAATCCATATACATGACCTGTATCTCCGACTAAGTTAGCTAAGAACAATGTATCATGTCCATTTCCTGCTGTGGCATCAATCGCGACATCTCCTTGGGCCACAGCATTAGTGAGCAATGTGCGGGCAAAAGGCAGGATACGTTCTATTTTCATCTTTCCATCAACTCTTTTTCGTAATATTTTCCTTGATAGCTTTGACGATGTTGGAGCTCTTGATCAATGGCATTTAATACGCTCCACTTATTTACGCTCCACATCGGTCCAACCATGAGGTCTATCGGTCCATCGCCTGTAATACGATGAACAATCATCTCAGGAGGGATTACTTCGAGCTGATCGCATACAAGCTTTACGTATTCTTCAAATGAAAGAAATTCAACAAGGCCCTTTTCATACTGTTTGACCATAGGAGTTCCTTTTAATAAATGAAGCAGATGAATCTTGATTCCTTGAACGTCTAATTTTGCTACTTCACGTACGGTTTCCATCATCATATCAGGTGTTTCTAAAGGCAAACCATTAATGATGTGAGAACAAACGCGAATACCGTGTTTTCGAAGCTTTGCTACCCCATCTACATAGCATTGATGATCGTGTGCCCGGTTAATAAGCAGTGAAGTTCGTTCATGAACAGTTTGCAGTCCAAGTTCTACCCATAGATAAGTTCGTTCATTTAATTCAGCCAAGTATTCCACCACATCGTCCGGGAGACAGTCAGGGCGCGTGGCGATAGAAAGCCCAACAACTCCAGGAAGCTTTAAGACGGCTTCATATTTTTCACGAAGCTCCTCGACAGGAGCATGAGTATTAGTAAATGCTTGAAAGTAAGCAACGTATTTTCCGTCTTTCCACTTATGATGCATTTTTTCACGGATTTCATTAAATTGTGTCACGAGGTCATCCGCTCTGTTTCCGGCAAAATCCCCTGAGCCAGCAGCACTGCAAAACGTACAGCCGCCGTGAGCTACCGTGCCGTCTCTGTTTGGACAATCAAATCCTCCATCTAAGGCTACTTTAAATACCTTATGGCCAAAGTGGTTACGTAAGTGGTAATTCCAGGTGTGATAACGTTTGTTTTCAGATTTATACGGAAATGGGTTTGTCTGACTCAAATCAGCAACCTCCTTTTTACATGCAATATACATCAACAAATTGTATCAAAAACGTGAAAAAGTGCCAAACAAATTTAAGGATGCTTATATTTAACAGGTTCTTCTTGTCGTAAAGAGAAGTAAAGTTGCGCAAAATAAGACAGAAATGAACGAATAGGAGGAATAGAGAATGACAACTCGTCAAGCAGTGGATCAACTTATGCAACAGTGTGAAGATGCTATTCGCTTTGGACAAGGCCAGTTGCAGGAAGGCATGAAGCAAGAACATTATAACGACACTGAATATACAAAAGCACAAGAAAAATTAGAAAATGCTTATAAAGAAATTGAAGAGTTTTCTCACAGTGCAAATGCACAGCAAAGAGAGCAGCTATATCGCATGCGCCTGCAAGTTCAGCAGCTGCAAAATAAATTGATCACAACTCAGCATTAAGGGGAGGATTTTATGGCAACGCGTTCAAATCAAAATAATCCGGAACAAAAAACAAAAAACGGGATCAACAGCAATGACATTGAGCTAGGAAAAGATTTTGATCCGGTAAAAGAATTAAAAGCACGAAACAGCAAGCGTGCACAGCCGGTTCGTTCGAAGCAAAAGTAAGCGATAAAAAGGTGGTTTTGCATGATATTGTCATGTGAAATCACCTTTTTAAATAGTCAGCGAATTTTAAATAAATTGTCTATATGTAAAAGCATTGCGAACCCGTTAAGAAAAGACTAGAATGTACGTTGGCATTCGAATAGATAGGGGGGAGATCAATGCCTAAATCACTTTGGTTTTTGATTATTGGTATGCTTGTAAACGTAACGGGAGCTTCATTTTTATGGCCTCTCAATACAATTTATATAAATGAACATTTAGGAAAGTCGTTGTCCGTCGCAGGAGTGGTTCTTATGCTGAATTCTGCTGCAAGCGTAGTAGGAAATTTGCTTGGAGGAACGCTTTTTGACAAAATCGGAGGATATAAATCCATTTTATCAGGAATTATTATTACTCTTATTGCATTAGTGGGACTCGTGTTTTTCCATGGTTGGCCTACATACGTTGTTCTCTTGGTTGTTGTAGGGTTTGGATCTGGTATTGTGTTTCCATCTATGTATGCAATGGCAGGGTCCGTTTGGCCACAGGGCGGAAGAAAAGCATTTAATGCGATGTACGTTGCTCAAAATGCAGGAGTAGCTATTGGCGCCGCGGTAGGAGGCATTGTAGCGTCTTATTCATTTACGTATATTTTCTTAGCTAATACAATTTTATACGTTATTTTTCTGCTTATTGCTATTTTTTCATATCGCCATATTTCGGTTACAGTTGGGCAAACGAATGTCCTTAATGAAGCTGGGAGCATTGGGCATAAAACGAAGCTGACTGCTCTTCTTATTTTATGTACGGGGTATGTCTTATGCTGGGTGGCGTATGTTCAGTGGCAAACAACGATTGCTACGCATACACGTGAGCTGAATATACCTCTTTCTAGCTACAGTTTGCTTTGGACGATTAACGGGGTTTTAATTGTAGTCGGTCAGCCTTTGATTGTACCCATCATTCAAAAAGTAGCAAAAACATTAAAAGTACAGGTCCTAATTGGAACGGTTATTTTTGTGGCTTCTTTTGTTATCGTGGTGAATGCTACAACATTTCCGCAGTTCTTAACAGCCATGGTTGTGTTAACAATTGGAGAAATGTTCGTTTGGCCAGCCATTCCAGCTGTTGCAAGTCAGTTGGCACCATCTGGAAAAGAAGGATTTTATCAAGGTGTAGTTAACAGCATGGCTACTGCAGGTAAAATGATTGGTCCTCTCTTTGGAGGCGTTATTTTCGATGCGTTTAATATGTCTACGCTGTGCTATTTATTAATTGGGCTATTGCTATTCAGCATGTGTACAACATGGATATACGATTATAAATTAAAAGAAAAACGTCAGCGTTCGTTAACCATCTCTAAATAAATAGAGATGGTTTTATTTTTGACTGCTTAATAAACGTAGGAATGTCTTCAGTATTCCTTTAATAATATAGTAAGGGTCGTGACAAGCAAAGGAAGGAGTATATACCTGTAAATATGTAAGCGTTTTCTGATTATATGACTTCATGGGGGGCTAAACATGCTTAGTATGATTGGATTAATTGGAGGATTATTGCTACTCATTGTATTAACGATGAGAGGCATGAATTTATTTATAGCAGGTCCGCTCAGTGCTTTAGTTGTTGCGTTAACAAGCGGAATGCCTTTATTTCCACAGCTGGTGAAAGAAGGAGAAGCAAATTTTGTTGGAAATTACATGTCTGGTTTCACAGGATTTATTGCTTCTTGGTATTTAATGTTTCTATTGGGCGCCGTCTTTGGAAAAGTGATGGAAGACAGCGGGGCTGCTGATAGTATTTCTCGCTGGATTGTCAGTAAACTAGGAATGAAAAGAGCAGTGTTGGCGATTGTACTTGCCTGTGCGGTCTTGACATATGGAGGAGTCAGTTTGTTTGTAGTAGCATTCTCTGTCTATCCAATGGCTTTGAGCTTATTCAAACAAGCCGATTTGCCGAGGCGGTTTATTCCTGCTGCTTTAGCATTTGGTTCCGTTACGTTTACGATGACCTCGGCTGGGTCGCCTGAAATCCAAAACTGGATTCCAATTGAATATTTGAAGACTAGTCCGTATGCAGGATGGGAAGTTAGTTTAGTTGTAGCAGTAGTGATGGCTGTATTCGGCTACTGGTGGTTAAAGCGCTTGATTTCAAAAGCAGTTAAAAATGGAGAGCGTTTTATATCACGCGAGAAAGATCCAGTAGTAACGGAAAATCAGTCTCTTCCTAATCCTTTATTAAGTTTGCTTCCGCTTGTGGTCGTGCTCATTATTTCTTTTGCACTTCATAAGCCACTTCAGCAATCTGCGCTGATTGTCGCACTTTTAAGCGGGATCATTGTCACTTATATTGTGAACCGAAAGCATTTTAAAGGATTTTGGAATGCAGCTTCAGAAGGAACGCTGGGTGCGTTAATTGCTATTGGGAATACAGCCGCTGTCGTAGGTTTTGGAGGAGTTGCTAAGGCTGTTCCCGCGTTTGGAGTGGCTGTAGATGCCATGACGCATATTCCAGGAAGTCCGTTGATCGGAGGAGCTATTGCCGTGAGTGTTATCGCGGGGATGACAGGTTCGGCTTCAGGAGGTCAGGCGATTGCTTTGCCAATTTTAGCACCTCACTATCTAGATGCTGGTGTAAATCCAGAAGCTCTCCATCGCGTAGTAGCTATTTCCTCTGGAGTACTAGATTCCTTGCCTCATAATGGTTATGTCGTAACAACCATTAATTCTATTTGCGGAGAAACTCATAAAGATGCGTATGGATCAGTTGCAGCAATGACGGTGATTGTGCCGCTTGTTGGTCTTGTACTTGCGATCATCCTGTTTTCTTTTGGATTTGGCATTTAATAATAGCAGCTAAAGAAAGCAGGGGCTGGGATAAAAGTATTTTAGTTGAAGGAAGATCCGAACGATGAATCGTTCGGATCTTTTCATGCTTATGGTGAACGTAGATTTCATTTGTTTAGGTGCTTCTAGCTGCGAAGTGGAGGGCAAGACAAAGACTCCTGAAATAGGTGAGGTGAGACCCCGCATGAGTGTAAGCAACGAGGAGGCTCATCGGCTGCCAGCGGAAAGAGAAGTCCTGCACGGAAATCAACAGCGGTGTAACCAAGAGATTCATACTAGCGCATTTATCCTATTTGTTCGTCTTTAAATTGGATTGATTTAATTATGTCTCAATCCCTTTTTTGTTTGGCCGTCGATGTATGTTTTTGGGAGAAGTTGTTCATATATAAGAATGAAAGAGAGGATTTAGCAACAAAGCAGTGCTGCATTGCAGAAACTTTTACAAAATCCCTTGAACAACTTGCAGTTTACGAACATATTATTTACAATACAAGGTAGTATGATGTAAAAACTATGATAAGGAATAGTAGTGAACGAAGCGAGCTAAGAGAGCTGACGGGTGGTGCGAGTCAGCAAACGAGCGTTCATGAACTCACCTTGGAGTTGTAAATGTGAAGTAAAGTAACATTTGCCGTCTATCCGCGTTAAGGAAAATGAGTGAGTACATAATTGTGCTAATTTGGGTGGTACCGCGGGAAGTTTATTCAACCTCTCGTCCCTTTGTTTGAGGGATGAGGGGTTTTTTAGTTTAATTAAATACAGCTGGAGCGTACAAGGAGGATTATGTATGGCTTTTAATCATGAAAAGATCGAACAAAAATGGCAAAAAGTTTGGGAAGAAAATAAAACATTTAGAACAACAGAAGATGAAGGAAAGCGTAAATTTTACGCATTAGATATGTTCCCTTATCCATCTGGCGCTGGTTTACACGTTGGGCATCCAGAAGGTTATACAGCAACGGATATTTTATCTCGTATGAAGCGTATGCAAGGATACAATGTACTTCATCCGATGGGATGGGATGCATTCGGACTACCTGCTGAACAGTATGCATTAGATACAGGAAACGACCCGGCTGAATTCACCGAACTTAACATTAATAATTTCCGTCGTCAAATCAAATCGTTAGGTTTCTCTTACGATTGGGAGCGAGAAATTAATACAACTGATCCAAACTACTACAAATGGACGCAGTGGATTTTCTTACAGCTATATAAAAACGGCTTAGCTTATGTGGATGAAGTAGCTGTTAACTGGTGTCCTGCTCTAGGAACAGTACTTGCGAACGAAGAAGTTATTGACGGCAAAAGTGAGCGTGGGGGACATCCGGTTGAGCGTCGTCCAATGAAGCAGTGGATGCTTAAAATCACAGCTTATGCAGATCGTTTACTAGAAGATTTAGATGAGCTTGATTGGCCAGAAAGTATTAAAGAAATGCAGCGCAACTGGATTGGCCGCTCTGAAGGAGCTCACGTGCACTTCACAATCGATGGATACGAGGACACATTTACTGTGTTCACAACGCGTCCTGACACGCTATTTGGGGCAACGTATGCCGTTTTAGCACCTGAACATCCGTTTGTAGAAAAAATTACAACAGCCGAACAAAAAGAAGCGGTAGAAGCGTATTTAGATCAAATTAAAAGCAAAAGCGATTTAGAACGTACAGACTTAGCTAAAGACAAAACTGGCGTATTCACTGGTGCTTATGCAATTAACCCTGTAAACGGCGAGAGAATGCCAATTTGGATTGCTGACTATGTTCTAATGAGCTATKGCACAGGTGCAATTATGGCTGTTCCGGCTCATGATGAGCGTGATTATGAATTTGCTGTTAAATTTGAACTGCCGATTAAAGAAGTAGTAGCGGGCGGAGACGTTTCAAAAGAAGCTTATACAGGCGACGGCGAGCACGTTAATTCAGACTTCTTAAATGGTTTAGATAAAGAAGAAGCAATTTCAAATATGATTCAGTGGCTTCAAACAAATGAAAAAGGTGAAAAACAAGTAACATACCGTCTGCGTGACTGGTTATTCAGCCGTCAGCGCTACTGGGGTGAACCAATTCCTGTTATTCACTGGGAAGACGGCACAACGACTGCAGTTCCTGAAGATCAACTTCCGCTTGTGTTACCAAAAACGACTGAAATCAAACCGTCAGGCACAGGTGAATCTCCGTTAGCAAACATTGATGACTGGGTGAACGTTGTAGATCCGGAAACAGGCAAAAAAGGGCGCCGTGAAACAAATACAATGCCTCAATGGGCAGGCAGCTGCTGGTATTACTTACGCTACATTGATCCAACAAACAGTGAAGCGTTAGCAGATGCAGATAAATTAAAAGAATGGTTGCCGGTTGATATTTATATCGGTGGAGCTGAACACGCTGTTCTTCACTTATTATATGCTCGTTTCTGGCATAAGTTTTTATATGATATCGGCGTAGTTCCAACAAAAGAGCCGTTCCAAAAACTGTTTAACCAAGGTATGATTCTTGGAGAAAATAACGAAAAAATGAGTAAGTCAAAAGGTAACGTTGTAAACCCAGACGAGATCGTAGAAAGCCACGGTGCAGATACGCTTCGCCTTTATGAAATGTTCATGGGGCCTTTAGATGCGTCAATCGCCTGGTCAACAAAAGGGCTTGATGGTGCACGCCGTTTCTTAGATCGTGTATGGCGCTTACTTGTTGACGATAACGGTGAATTAAGCAGCAAGGTTCAAGAAAGCAATGACACTACGCTTGAACGCGTGTATCACCAAACGGTGAAAAAAGTAACGGAAGATTACGAAGGCCTCCGTTTTAATACAGGTATCTCTCAGCTTATGGTATTCATCAATGATGCATACAAAGTTGACGTGCTGCCAAAGCAATACGTAGAAGGATTTGTGAAGCTATTAGCACCAATTTGTCCTCATACGACTGAGGAATTATGGAGCAAACTAGGTCACGAAGATACAATTTCGTATGAGGCTTGGCCTGCGTTTGACGAAGCAAAACTTGTAGATGATGAAGTGGAAATTGTCGTTCAAATTAACGGTAAAGTACGTGCGAAAGTAAACGTACCTGCTGAGGCATCTCGTGAAGAGCTTCAAGATATTGCAATGGCTAATCAAGATGTTCAAGAGTTCATTGAAGGTAAGACAGTGCGCAAAGTGATTGCTGTGCCTGGTAAATTAGTAAACATCGTAGCTAATTAAGTATTGATGTAGAACAGAACCCCTGACAGTTCTTTAGTCAGGGGTTCTGTTCTAGACCTAAGCGCCTGATGTCCACCTTTCGGGTTGACATCAGGCGCTTAGTCAAACCTTTAACTACGATTGGAAAAGCTTAGGCAGGCTGCTGCTTAAGCTTTTCTTATTTAGTGGCATAAAGGTATTTGAATTTGCTACAATAGCGATAGCAAGCTGAATGAAAGAATAGAGAGGAATGACGAAGATGGAAGAAGTAAAAGTAATTACGCCTGAAGAACTTCAAAAACGAGTTGAAAATGGAGAAGAACTTCATTTAGTTGATGTGCGCGAAGATGAAGAAGTAGCAGAAGGAATGATTCCAACTGCTAAACACATTCGTATGAATGATATTCCAGGTAATGTGGATTATTTCGATAAAGACAAAGAATATATTTTCATTTGCCGTTCGGGCCGCCGCAGTGAAAACGTATGTTACTACCTTCAAGAACAAGGATATAAAGTAACAAATATGGTTGGCGGTATGTTAGAGTGGGAAGGAAAAACGGTTAATAAATAAAAAGAGGCTGGGACAAAAGTATCTTAGCTGAAGTGAAAAATGAACCATTGATCAACATGTTTGATTAGTGGTTCATTTTTTTGTTTCGTTTCTTCTAGCAGTTGATTGGAAGGCAAGGCGAAGACTCCTGCGAGAAAAGCGGAACAGGTGAGACCCCCTAGGAGCGCAAGCGAGGAGGAGGAGGATCACCGGCCGCCCGCGGAAAGCCAAGTCTTGCAAGGAAATCGACTGCCGTGTTACAAGCGGTTCAGCTCATKTATCCCATTTGTTTGTCTTTAGATTRAAKTMATTTCGTTATGTYTCAACCKCTTTTTTGAATGAAACTTCTGCCATCCGACTAAAATGATAGCAGGAAAACAAATGATGACTAAATCTATAAAAGCCCTCATAAAAATAGAGGTAGTAACAGATTGAAAATCCGTACAAAAACCATCATCAAGAGAAACAGTCCATTCTGATTGAAACAAATTTGATAGGACAAGGTGGTAGAAGCTGTGATACAAGTAAAAATGTTTGATAAAGAGCATGAAAAAGATTTAGAATTTGCGGTGAACCGATTTTTACGGAAATTAGAGGATGAAGACGTCGTTGATATTAAATACCAAGTGACAGTGGATGTTGATCGTGATGAGCAGGTGTACTGTTTTTCAGCCATGGTTATGTATAAAGCCTAGCATATTATGCTAGGCTTGTTGCAAATTCTCCTGCATTACTTCCAGCCAAACGGCCTGTTACAAGAGCAGAAGTGATATTGTATCCTCCAGTGTATCCATGGATATCAAGAATTTCCCCGCAGAAGTAAAGGCCTTGCATAAATTTCGAAGACATTTCTTTTGGGTGAATTTCTTTAACAGATACGCCGCCTCCTGTGACGAATGCTTTTTCTAAAGAAAGCGTGCCGTTTACAGCAAATTCAAATCGTTTGCACAGTCTTGCAAATTCTCTCAGTTTCTCATGCTGAAGCTGTCCTGCTAGTGCTTGGCTATCAATGCCTGTCTGCTCGAGTAAAAACAATAGATAGCGTTCAGATACAAAACCTTTTAAGACATTTTTAATTGCTTTTTTCGGCTCTTCTTTTGTTGTTTTGACTAATTGTTGAAAAATATCTTCTTCGTTTTGGCTAGGAAATAAATCAAGAGACATTTGAACAGTGTTGCTCTTTTGTTTCTTTAACTCTTTAACAACATATTGGCTACAGCGAAGAGCGGCAGGGCCAGAGATGCCAAAGTGAGTGAAAATCATATCCATTTGATGAGTAATGACAGGCTTGCCTTTTTTATTAAGCACGCTTAGTCCTACATTGCGAAGCGATAGACCTTGAAGCGTTTTGGTTTTAATAAAGTGTTCGCTAGATGTAATAGGAACTTCTGTTGGGTAAAGTTCAGTAATTTTATGCCCTGCATCTTTTGCCCATTGATAACCGTCTCCTGTCGAACCTGTATGAGGTACTGATTTTCCACCTACTGCAATCACAACGCTTTTCGTTTGGATTGCTTCCCCGTTTTGAAGCACAACTTCTTTCACGGTGTTGTTCTCATAGTGTACGCGTTTAACGGCTGTGTTTGTGCGAATTGTCACGCGAAGACGGTGAAGTTCGCTAATTAATGCGTCAACAACAGATTGCGCTTTATTGCTGACCGGAAACATACGGCCGTGATCTTCTTCTTTTAATTTAATTCCAAGGCCTTCAAAATAAGAGATGATATCTTCGTTATTAAAAACAGAAAACGCACTGTATAAAAAGCGTCCGTTTCCTGGAATGTGTTTAATAAGTTCATCAATGGGAAGACGGTTCGTCACATTACAGCGTCCGCCTCCAGAAATGGCAAGCTTTCGTCCAAGTTTATTGCCTTTATCAATTAATAATACGTTTGCACCTGACTCACCAGCTGCAATCGATGCCATCAAACCAGAAGGTCCTCCTCCGATTACGACTACATCATATATCATACTTTCACCAACCTGTCTATTCTTAAAAAATTTTATTTTGTTCACTGACAAATCTCTCAACATTGGATAAAATGGGCTATAGTCTTTGTTTTTCTAGTTTGTTGACGAGTGCGAGTGAGTATAAGACCTTTCTTAGTGTATACTGTCACTTGCTTCTTTTCAATTCTATCATTATTATCAGTATGTAACATTAAGTATCGGAGGCAAACGTATGTCTGATTCAAAATTGTTAAGAGGGACCTTTGTGCTAACGCTTGGCACCTATGTATCCCGAATCTTGGGAATGATTTATTTATTTCCATTTGCGATCCTTGTTGGAACCGTAGGGGGAGCACTGTTTGGTTACGGATATAACCAATATGCTATTTATTTAAGTATTGCTACAGCCGGTATGCCAATGGCCGTATCGAAATTTGTATCAAAATATAATGCACTCGGTGATTACTATACGAGTAGAAGAATGTACCGGGCCGGCATGAAATTAATGCTTGTCACAGGAATACTTGCATTTTTACTTTTATATTCGTTAGCTCCTGTTATGTCTAGAATTACACTGGGAGGTTCTGATTTAAATAACTCCTTAGAAGATGTAGTAATGGTTATGCGAATGGTTAGTGTTGCGTTAATTGTAGTACCGATGATGAGTTTAATGCGAGGATTTTTCCAAGGTCACCAGTCTATGGGACCAACAGCTGTTTCACAAGTAGTTGAACAGCTTGTGCGGGTTGTCTTTTTATTGGCATCTACCTATATCGTCATCAAAGTTGTCCACGGGAGTCTTGCATTAGCCGTTGGATTTGCTACGATGGGGGCTTTTGTAGGAGCTCTTGCTGGACTGGCTGTATTGATTTGGTACTGGAAAAAACGAAAGCCTTATCTTGATAAAATGGTGAACGAGCAGACGGTAACGCCTACGCGTATTTCTACCGTATCCATTTTTAAAGAGCTGCTTACGTATTCATTGCCATATGTCTTTGTCAGCTTGGCTATTCCGCTTTATCAGTATGTGGACCAATTCACATTTAACCGTGCAATGGTAGCGGCTGGACAAAAAGAAATAGCAGAGTCAATGAACGGAATTGTTCAGTCTTATGTTCCAAAGCTTGTGATGATTCCCGTTTCATTAGCTACTGCGTTCGGTTTGACTCTTGTACCAACGATTACACGTTCCTTTGTGAATAAAGATTATAACGTACTGCAAAAGCAAATTGACCAAACATATCAAACGATTATGTTTCTTGTGCTGCCAGCATCTGTAGGATTAATGGCTTTAGCTGGCCCAGCCTATACGTTTTTCTTTGGAACAGATGCATCGGATGCGGGTGGGAATGTCTTGCTTTACTATGCACCGGTAGCTTTATTGTTCTCATTTTTTACGGTGAATGGAGCTATTTTACAAGGCATCAACAAACAAAAATATGCTGTTTTAAGTCTATTATTTGGATTGATTGTGAAAATTGTCGTGAACGTTCCATTTATTCTTATGTTCCACGAGATTGGTTCAGTTTTAGCGACTGCACTAGGCTATATCGTATCTCTTGTTTATATGTTTGCGCTTATTCAAAAACACGCAAAATATAACTACAGTGAGTTTATAAAACGCTCTGTGCTTATTCTCATTTTTGTTGCGATTATGGGAATCAGCGTAAAAATTGTCGCAGCAGTGATTGGTCTGTTTACAACGCCAGGACGATTCTCTGCCACTGTTATTACGATTATAGGAGCAGCAGTAGGCGGCCTTATTTACTTTATTATTACCTATCGTACAAGCCTGCTTGAAAAAGTAATGGGAGCGAGGGTAACAGGTGCAATTGAACGAAAGATACTGCGCCGAAATAAACAGCGCAGTGCCTAAGAAGATGACTCGTTAGAGTCATCTTCTTTTCAAAAAAGAGGAGGATATTACATGCGTTTGGATAAATTGCTTTCTACCATTGGGTACGGAAGCCGAAAAGAAGTTAAAGGTCTTTTAAAGACTGGGGCTGTTAAGGTAGACGGTACAGCAGTTAAAGATGCTAAGGTCCACGTTAATCCAGATGAACAAGAAATAACTGTGCATGGCGAAGCCGTTTCTTACCGAGAATTTGTTTACTTTATGCTTCATAAGCCGCAAGGCGTCATATCAGCGACAGAAGATTCTCTTCATGAAACAGTTTTGGACTTGCTTGAACTTGATGATGCTGTGTATAACCCATTTCCGGTAGGGCGTTTAGATAAAGATACAGAAGGGCTCTTGCTGCTGACGAATGACGGTCAGCTTGCACATCAGCTGCTATCTCCTAAAAAGCACGTTCCTAAAACGTATTTTGCAAAAATTAATGCACCGGTGACTGAAGAAGATGCTGAAGCATTTAGGCAAGGTGTCACTCTTGATGATGATGGATATGTAACAAAATCAGCAGAGTTAAAGATACTAACAAGCGGTGTGGAATCAGAAATTGAATTAACGATCGTTGAAGGAAAATTTCATCAAGTGAAGCGTATGTTTGAAGCAAGAGGAAAAAAAGTAACGTATTTAAAACGTTTATCTATGGGAGCTTTGCTATTAGACGAGTCGTTAGATTTAGGAGAGTATAGGGAGTTAACGGAAGAAGAACTAGCTTTATTGCAAAACTCAAATGCCTAAGAAGAGGCGAAAGAAAAAGGAACCTAAGTCTAAAATGGTTCCTTTTTTTTGTCCACTTTGTTAGACAAGTGAAACATTTCACGTTAAAGCACTTAAACGAGTACCAACTCTGCTTGACGTGCAAATGGAGCGGGGGACTATGCACTCGTCCAAGTCTTGACTTTCTACTGCGTAGAATTTTATCTCTATATATAAATCACTTACTACCCTTGAAATAAACTTACTAGGATGACATCTTGACCTTCTTTTGCGTAGTCGTCCATGTACCGCGACTTGGGCTGCGAACTAAATCATTATATGCTAACACATTCAAGTCACGCTGAATGGTTCTTGGTGTAATACCAAATTCGTCTACGAGCTCTTGCGTTGTAACTGTTCCATTTTTACAAATGAACATATAGACCGATTTGATACGAGTTAGCATTCGATTAGTTGAAGGTTTCAAAAAACCACTTCCTTATTCGTTTTTCGTAAGGCACAACTTCTTTATAACTCTGAGATGTCAAGCACTATTTCAGTCCTTATCCTTATTGTACACAAAATCGACAGAAAAATAAAAGAGAAAACGCAAATTAACACAATATTTACAAAAAATGATATAAATATGTAATCCTTTCGTAACATCTCCTTCCTCTATTTGCACATTTTTTATAGTATATGTAAACAATAAACAAATAGAATCCGTTTTTATCGATTGTGCCTACAATTTATTTCCCGGAATTTTGACTCTGTAAACCTTTGATATGAAAGGAAAGAGACAATTATTTCTTTCTATATAAAGGTATGATAAAGTTAAATTTACCAATAGTAATGATAGATACAATCTGTAAAAGCAGGAAAAGGAGACAAACAGATGACGGCAATTAATTGGAAAGAGGAAGTTCAAAAAAGAGAAGCTGAAATTCTAGCTGAGACGCAGCGTTTTCTACAAATTAAAAGTGTTTTGACAAGCACAGAAAAACAAGAAGAGCCATTTGGACCTGGAATTGCTCAAGCGCTTGACTTTCTTTTAAATAAAGGAAAAAATGACGGGTTTTCCGTCAAGAACGTAGACGGATATGCTGGTCATATTGAAGCAGGAGAAGGGAAAGAACTTCTTGGCATTCTTTGTCACGTAGACGTTGTTCCTGAAGGAGACGGGTGGTCGGTTGATCCATACGGCGGTGAAATAAAAGACGGGAAAATTTTTGCTAGAGGAGCAATCGATGACAAAGGCCCAACGATGGCTGCTTATTATGCGATGAAAATTGTGAAAGATTTAGGGCTTCCTCTATCTAAACGGGTTCGAATGATCATTGGAACGGATGAAGAAAGTGACTGGAGATGTGTGGACCACTACTTCAATCATGAAGAGATGCCAACTATGGGGTTTGCGCCCGATGCGGATTTTCCTATCATTTTTGCTGAAAAAGGAATTACAGACGTAGAAATTCGCCAGCAGCCAATTGAAGGAACAAAGGGAAGCGTTCAGCTTACATCATTTGTCTCTGGGCGACGTTACAATATGGTTCCTGATCTTGCAACAGCTGTTCTTGAATTCCATAGTGAAACGGATATTAAAAATAAATATGATCAATTTTTAAAGGATCAGTCTTTAAAAGGTTCAATAACAGAAAAGAGCGGTGTATACACACTTACTTTAGAAGGCGTTTCAGCACATGGCAGTGTGCCTGATAAAGGGAAAAATGCTGGACTTACGCTTCTTCGCTTTTTACACACATTAGAACTTGATGAACAAGCTAATCAGTTTGTAGGTTATGCAAATGCGTATTTAGTTCAAGATGCATTAGGAGAAAAAATGGGCTTAAATCGCAAAGATGAGGTCACGGGTGATTTAACGATAAATGTTGGAATCATGTCTTACAATCAAGAAGAAGCGGGGCACTTTGGTTTAAACATTCGCTATCCTGTATCAGCTCATATTGACGACATTATTGATACGATTAAAGAAAAAAGTGAATCTTATCAAATGACCATCAAACATTTTACAGATTCTAAACCACATCATGTCGATCAAAAACATGAGCTTATTCAAACGCTTCAAAAGGTTTACCAAGAACAAACAAATGAAGAACCTACACTTATTTCAATTGGAGGAGGAACGTATGCCAGAGCATTGGAAGCGGGGGTGGCATTTGGACCTCTTTTCCCAGGCCGTGAAGAAGTAGCGCACGAAAAAGACGAGTACATGGTAATTGAAGATTTACTTCGTGCAACAGCTATTTATGCACAGGCTATTTACGAATTAGCTAAATAAAAAAAGCGAACGCCTTTGCGTTCGCTTTTTTATTATTCAAATGAGAACAGGTCGCTTGATAAATAACGTTCACCTGTATCGCAAGCAATACATACGACCACTTGATCAGGAGATAATTTTTTGGCTACCTCGATAGCAGCATAGCACGCAGCGCCAGATGAAGGACCGACTAAAATTCCTTCTTCAGAAGCCAAGCGTCGCGTAATATCGTAGGCTTGTTCATCTTTAATTTTTAAAATTTCGTCGTAAACATCTACATTAAGCGTATCAGGAATAAATCCAGGGCTTGTTCCTACAAGCTTGTGCTTCCCAGGTCTTCCTCCAGATAATACAGGAGACCCAGCTGGTTCCACAACATGAACGGTCATATTTGGGTAGTTTTCTCTTAGTACTTCACCAGTTCCTGTAATCGTTCCGCCTGTTCCAGCAGTAGCAACAAAAGCAGATAAGTCTTTGCCTAACTCGTTCATTGCCTCGATAATTTCTTTAGCAGTCGTTTTTCGATGAGCGTCAGGGTTTGCATTATTTTCAAACTGCATGGGCATAAATGCATTTGGAATTTCTTTTGTAAGCTCTTCTGCCTTGCGAATTGCTCCAGGCATTTTCTCATCGCCCGGTGTTAGAACAACTTCAGCACCATATGCTTTTAACAAGTTAATTCGTTCTTGAGTCATGGTATCTGGCATAACTAAAATAGAACGATAACCTCTTGCCGCTGCATTCATTGCTAAGCCAATACCTGTATTTCCGCTCGTTGGTTCAATAATAGTAGAATTTTCATTGAGTAAGCCTGCTTTTTCAGCTTCCACGATCATATTAAAAGCAGCACGGTCTTTTACACTACGGCTTGGATTAAAAAATTCTAGTTTTAAGTAAACGGATGCTCCATCTGCAGGTTGAAGACGATTCAACTTAACAAGAGGTGTTTCGCCAATCAAATCAGCCATATTGTTAACAACTTTCATTTTTCTCATCCTTTTCTTATAAAAATTCTCTGTATTGTTTCTATGATAACACAAATTCTTATTTTTTAAGCACATGACAAATTTTCAGAAAAACCTCTCTATTTCATCGGAAAAAACCTTTAAAATAGATCTAGCTCTTTTTGAACATAACCAATTGGGGAAAGATAATAAAAAGAAAAGGAGCGATTTGATGAAAGGCGATAAACATTATTTTATTGGAATCAACGTGCCTGTATCCATTGCACATCAGGCAGAAAATTGGGCAAAGGAATTAATACCTTTTCCTTTCAAACAATGGACATACCCTGACGATTATCATATAACGCTACAATTTTTAGGGTTTTTAGATGACAAAAAGGAAAAGCTGATTACGCGCTTAAAAGAAGTAGCCTCCCGTCATTCAAGTTTTTCGCTGCAGACAGGTCAGTACGATGTGTTCGGCGCGTATAACAAGCCTAGAGTGCTTTATGTAAGCCTTAGGCCAAATGATAAGCTTATGAATCTGCAAAGGGATATACAGGCCGTATGGGGAGATCTAAGCGGCTTATACGAAAAACGTCCTTATCGTCCTCATATTACGATTGCAAAGAAGTGGGGAGGGGAAGCCGGACTTTTGGAAGAACAGTTAAAGCAAACGTCGATTGAAGAACAGTTTCAAGTAAGTTCATTTGCCCTTTTTGAAGTTCATCCTGCTAGCAAACCTAAATATAAAAAAATACTATCTTTTTCCTTGCAGTCACAGTAGCATATGAACATACAAGCATGGAGAGAGGTTATTTAAAAATCGCTCTTATCAAAGGAAAGAAAACGCCGATGATAATAGAGAAATCATCGGCGAACAAAGTTTTAGAGGAATTTTAATTAGGGGATTGATGTAAACGTGGCGCAGCTACTTAAGGTGCAAGATTATATTTCCCGTTATGAAAAAGACGTTTATCACTATACGTCTCAGTTTAATCACTTAAAAAAGCATAATTGGAAGAAAGCAAAGCAATTATTTGAAGAAGGGCTATTACATGAGCCGCCTGTACAAGAAGAAACAAAAGCTCAACGTTCATTTTTGCAAAAAGCAAAAGAGCGGTTTACAAGAAAAAAAGAAACGTGTGAAGTGGAAGAAGCGTTCTCTAGCGATAGCGTGGAAAATCAAGAGCTATTGAGGTTTACAACTCTTCCACAAACAGCGGAAGACTTGAAAATATTGTTTTTAGAAAATGTATTTGATCTTCAAATGAAATGGGCTACATCCACTTTATTTGAGTTCTCACAAGCAGATCGTAAATATTACCATGATGAAGCTCTCCGTTATTTTATTCAGCGCCTTCCTGATACATGTCTCGTGATGTACAAGCCTGTTTTCCTGATTAATAAAGCTCCGGTAGAAGGAGATATCATTATTGTTACTCCAACGGAAACCCTCTGTATTTGTTTAATAGAAACATATAAAAGTGCTGTTTTTCAGTATTCAAAAGAAAATTTTTGGACAGAGTTAAGAGGAAGAGATCAAAAAAAGATATTAAATCCTTTAATTGGGTTAAATCGAACGGAGCAAATTGTCCGAAGCATCTATCGTATTCACGATATTGAACATAACGTAAAGAAAATATTACTGAGCAGAAATGGATACATTGATTACGCTGCGGAGCCTTATCAGGTTGAATTTGTAGATGCTAGAAAGTATGAAGAATGGTTTTATGAACTTAGGAAATCTAAAGCACCTTTAAAGTTTAAGCAGATGAAAGCAGCTCAAGTATTGCTCGAACACAGCCAGAGTATTTATTTTGACCGGGAATTCAAAGCAGGTGAATAATACGAACATTCACGCTGTGAAAGTGCTTTCGTTTTTGCGTTTACTACATATAATGCTACTAAAGAGGTAATTGGCATAAGGAGGAGAAAAGGATGACTGGTGATAATAAGTTTCAAGCTTATTTAGATCAAATAGATCGTATTACTCTTTTAGTTCCAACTTCTTATCATGAAGGTCAAATTGATTTTTTTGTGATTAAAAGTACACAAATGCATGAGACCATCTCTATTGAAAACGTACATGAATTAGAAGGTTTTATCAAATATGAAGGCAAGGTTGAAGGTAGCATAGAAATTGGACAGTCGTACGTTATCTGTGATAATTACGGAGAGAAAGTTCCGCTGCAGGTAGGGGCTGTTATACGAACCAAAGAGTTTGATGAGAGATTTTATTATAATCAAAATGATTTGGGTGCAGCCTTTTATTCAGATCATATTATGATAAAAATTTGGGCTCCGACTGCATCAGCAGTGATTTTAAAATTAATACATGCAAACAGCGGCAAAGAAGAACTGTACGTCATGGCTCGTCAAAGAAAAGGCGTATGGGAAAAGAAACTTCCCTTAGATAAAGAAGGGTATTATTATCGATTTTTAATAGATGTAAACGGCCGGACAAATGAAGCGGTGGATCCTTATAC
>NZ_JBFULJ010000001.1:0-114476 GCF_056400385.1 Priestia sp. P5_B4 | reverse complement strand
GGGCATTCATACCGTCATGATTACAGGAGACAGCGAAAAAACAGCCGAAGCTATTTCAAAAGAGTGTGCAGTCGATGAATACATTGCAGAATGTTTGCCTGAAGCGAAAGTAGATAAAATTAAAGCGTTAAAAGAAAAATTCCCTACCGTTTCAATGGTGGGAGATGGCATTAACGATGCACCTGCTCTTGCTACTGCTAACGTTGGAGTAGCCATGGGAGAAGGAACGGATGTGGCACTTGAAACAGCCGATATCGTTTTAATGAAAAATGATCTATCAAAAATTTCGGATGCAGTAGCTCTTTCCAGACGAATGAACTCAATTGTGAAGCAAAACGTTATTTTTTCTATTGCCGTCATCTTTTTATTAATTTGTTCGAATTTTTTCCAAGTGCTTGATATGCCATTTGGTGTTATAGGTCACGAAGGTAGCACCATTTTAGTTATCTTAAACGGCCTTCGCTTGCTAAAATCTTAACGCAAAAAAGCCTAACGTATTTGTTAGGCTTTTTATTATGGAAATCAATGCCTTAATGGTAACCGTTTTGTCCATTTTGGCTGTTGCTTGTTTTATGCTTTGGCTGGCTCTTTTTATTTTGCTTTGTATTGCTTCCGTCTTTTTTTGTATGCTTTGTCATGATGTAAAACCTCCCTTTCACTTTGTTAGTATGCTCATATCTTGCGAATGATTTCATCCCAATTTGTGACTATGAAGATTTGACTCGACGGTCGTAGAAAATAGCGTTGATTTCTCCTCCAATAACGATAATCATGCCCGATAGGTACAGCCAAATAAGCAGGATAATAATTCCGCCCAAGCTTCCATATGTAGCTGTATAGTTATTGAAATGATTTACGTAATATGCAAACAGCATCGATACCACTGTCCATCCGACCGTAGCAAAAGCCGCTCCTTTTACAACATTTCGAATCAGCAGTTTTTTATTAGGAGCAAAGTAATATAACCCCGTAAAAACAGTAAACAAAATGAGGCCGCTGATAATCCAGCGGGAAGCAGACCATAAAGCGAGAAAAGTTTCTGAAAACCCAAACGTAGACGATAAATAAAGGCCAATCATATGACCGAAAACAGGAAGTAAAAGCGCTACAATAATAACAAATATCATCGCAAAAGTAAGGAGAACTGCCATACCTCTCGCCACTAAAAAAGGCCGATTTTCTTGTACGTGATATGCTCGGTTAAATGCTCTTACGATCGCATTAATTCCATTTGAAGCAGACCACATCGTGGCAATGATACCAAAGGATAATAGCTTTTCATTATGAGAACCAATGATATGGGAAACGTTGCTTTCAATCATGTGCAGCGTTTGCTGTGGCGCTACATTTTCGACCAAGTCAAGCAGGTCTGTTGATTCTAATGGCAAAAATCCAATCAGCGTAATTAAGAAAATTAAAAAAGGAAATAGCGAGAGCAGCAGATAATAAGCCAATTCAGCTGATAAACTGGGCAGCTCATCTCGATGAATGCGGCCCATCAGTTCTTTGCCAAACCTTACGATGTTATTTATGTACATTCCAGCCATATGTGCCTCCTTATTTATTTTTGTTCATCACCATATTTCTCCACAAATGCTTCTTTTGTATCGTTTACAATTTCCATCACCTGAGGTGTTGTTTCTTTTAACTTTTCTACTTTTCCTGCTACAAATGATACATCTTCAGAAACTTGCTCGATGGTCGTACGGATGGTTTCATATTTCTCTTTGACAGTATCCGTTACAAGTTCAGGGTGCTGAATAAGAGTTGTTGTTTTGTCTTTCAGTTTTTTACTTCCTTGAATGACAGAGCTTCTTGTTTCTTTATCAAATAAAGAAACAGCTCCTCCTATAATTGCTCCAATGACAATACCTTCTACTAGCTTATTTCGTTTACCCATTTGTCGTTTCTCCTCCGCTTTTTATTTTTTAAGTATCGCTTATTCCGAGAAATGCTTCTCTATAATTTCGTCTAAAAGAGCCTTGCATCCTTCTTGAACTAAGTCATATACTTCGTCAAAATTTCCCGTAAAATAAGGATCAGGCACATCTTCAATATGTAAATCGGGCACAAAATCCAAAAGCCTTGCAATATAACCTGTTTTATTATGTCCAGCCATCCTTCTCAGGTTTCCTACATTTTCGACATCCATTCCAATAATATAATGGAATTTAGCTATATCCTCTTGAATCACTTGTCTTGCTGTTTGCCCTTTAAAATCAATGTTGTTTCTCGTTAAAATAGATTGCGTTCCTTCATGAGGAGGATTGCCTTTGTGCCAGCCTCCTGTGCCTGCAGAATCTACGTGAATTTGTCCTTCTAGCCCTTTTTTCTTCACCATATTTTTAAAGACCGCTTCTGCCATGGGTGAACGACAAATATTTCCCAAACAAACGAATAATACGTTAATCATAGTCTCGACTCCTTTCCCTTATTACAAACATTATATACAATCATTTTTAAACTAAAAAATAGTTTTCTTTTATTTATATCGTTTTCACTCTTCTGTGGATAAGAACCTGACATAAAAGTGTTCACACGATAAAAACATGTTACAATAAAAAAAAACGCAACTGGAAGGATGAACAAAGTGGATTTATCAGTAAAATCTCCAGAGAATATTAAACATATGGTCGATAGTATTAGTGAAAAACTGCGCATGCTAAATATCGGAGCAATTAAAGCTGAAGCTTTTGACGAAGAAATGTATGAAGACTTAAAGTACTTATACGATATGGTAATGAGAAAAGATTCTTTTAGCCCAAGTGAAATGCAAGCGATCGCGGAAGAATTAGGTACACTGCGTAAACAAGCTTAATGACAACTCCGTCAATGACTAATAGCCATTGACGGTTTTTTCTACATTTTTTTCTATACATGAATGCTGCGCCTTTTAGCGAGCAAATAAGAGTTAAATCGTTTACATACACATAGATGAAATATTCCCAAAAATCTTTCTTTTTTATTAGGAATTGACGTTTTTATTATTTGTCTATAGAATGTATCGAAATACCTAAAGCTCGTATAGTCTTGGAAATAGGGTCCAAGAGTTTCTACCGAACTACCGTAAATAGTTGGACTACGAGGGTTGAACATCATTCATACTGCATTTTTATTCTTCTTTATGTTCTCCCTTACATAGTCCTTCATTGTTATTCAGTTATACAATGAGAGGAGTCACATTCATGTCAAATACAAAAACAACCTTAAAAAAACAGCTTGCTGTTGCCAATAAAAAAATACCTGCAGATCTTGTAGTGAAAAACGGGAAAATTATCGATGTCTTTACGCTTTCCATCATTGAAGCCGATATTGCGATTGCTGATGGAGTGATTGTTGGAATAGGTCAATACGATGGGAATAACGTCGTGGATGCAAAAGGAAAATACATTTCTCCTACATTCATTGATGGACACGTTCACATTGAATCATCAATGGTTACACCTAAAGAGTTCTCAAAACTTCTTGTACCTAGAGGCGTCACAACTGTCGTAACGGACCCTCATGAAATTGCGAATGTTTCAGGGAAATCTGGCATTGAGTTTATGCTTCAAAACTCGGATTCCATTCCTTTAGACGTATTTGTGAACTTACCTTCAAGCGTGCCGGCAACTCCTTTTGAAAGCTCTGGAGCCGTCTTAAAAGCAGCTGACTTAGCGCCATTTTTCTCTCACCCTCGCGTGCTTGGATTAGCAGAAGTGATGGATTTCCCTGCTGTGCGAGATGGCGATGACGATATGCTCGATAAATTACAAGCAGCTAACGATGCAAACGGCGTAATTGATGGGCACGGCTCAGGGCTAGATGCTACGGGCGTTAATATTTATCGTACCGCTGATATTTCAACAGATCATGAATGCGTAACAGCAGAAGAAGCAATTGAGCGTATTCAGCGCGGGATGTATGTTCTGATCCGCCAAGGTTCTGTTGCTAAAGATTTGAAACAACTATTACCTGCTGTAAATGAACGTAACGCGCGCAGATTTTTATTCTGTACCGATGACAAACACCTAGATGATTTATTAACGGAAGGTTCTATTGATTACAATGTTCGTTTTGCTATTGAACTCGGGCTGGATCCGCTAATTGCGATTCAAATGGCTTCGTTAAATGCCGCTGAATGCTACGGGTTAAAAGATAGAGGTGCGGTTGCTCCTGGTTACAAAGCGGATTTTATTCTATTAGACGACTTAACCGATATATCTGCAGCACATGTCTATCAAAACGGAGAGCTTATTGCTGAAAATGGAGAGATGCTTTCTGTTCAAGAAGAACAAATTGATCTTCCAACAGAACTAATGAATTCTGTTCATCTCAAAGAGTTTTCCATTAAAAAACTTACGATACCACTTCAGCACAATCGCGCTAATATTATTGAAATTAATCCAAACAGCCTGATTACAAATCATATTGTAGAAGAAGTTCAAGTGAAGCAAAACGAATTTCAGTCTTCTGTAGAAAACGATCAGCTAAAAATGGCTGTTGTTGAGCGTCATCATCTAACAGGGAATATTGGTCTTGGGATTGTAAAAGGTTTTCAGTTAAAAGACGGAGCGATCGCTACCACGATTGCTCATGATTCACATAATATCGTAGCCGTAGGAACAAATGATGAAGATTTAGCAAAAGCAATTTCGGCAATTGAAGAAATCGGCGGAGGTATTGTTATTGTAAAAGGCAATGAAGTGATTGGCTCCCTCCCTCTTTCCATTGGAGGATTAATGTCACCTCACCCTTACAATGAAGTAAACAGCTTACTTAAACAGCTTCACGGGGCTCTTCATGAGCTTGATATTTCACAGAAATTCAACCCGCTGCTGACATTATCTTTCTTAAGCTTGCCTGTTATCCCATGTCTAAAACTAACCGACAAAGGATTATTTAACGTAAAAGAATTTAAGCATATCACCGTTCAAGCATAAAATAAAAAGGACTCTTTTGAGTCCTTTTTATTTATATCCTTTAGACGGCGTAGTTCGAGTTTTACGATTTTTATAATGACGATATCCTTCTTTTAAAAGGATAGGAAAAACAGCGACTAGAATTTTTTTTAATATACGTCCCAATTTAAGGCACTCCTTTACGTGTTCTTACTTTACTATACCCAAATTGGACAGCTAAAAACGCAAAAAAGAGCAGGTATATCCTGCTCTTTTTGTATTACTTACCGATAAATTGTTGAGTCCAGTACGTAGTATCACCTTTTACGTATCCAACACCAATTTCAGTGAAATCAGGGTTTAGAATGTTTTTGCGGTGACCGTCACTATTCATCCAAGCATTCATTACATCTTCAGGAGATTGCTGACCTTTTGCAATGTTTTCACCTGCAGTTGTATATTCAATGCCGAATTGTTTCATCATATCAAATGGTGAACCATATGTTGGTGAATTGTGGTCAAAGTACCCTTTGTCCATCATATCTTTTGATTTAGTGCGTGCAACGTCACTTAATTTTTTGTTAAGTGTTAGAGGTTTTAAACCTTGTTTTTC
This sequence comes from Priestia sp. P5_B4, assembly GCF_056400385.1. Classification (NCBI taxonomy): domain Bacteria; kingdom Bacillati; phylum Bacillota; class Bacilli; order Caryophanales; family Bacillaceae; genus Priestia; species Priestia sp. P5_B4. Next base: position 108,983 of record NZ_JBFULJ010000001.1, on the reverse strand, counting down.
ACGCTCTTGGTTCACTAAATCTACGACCTTTTGTTCGAATTGACTAGCATCTTTTGTTTGTTCTGCTTTATCAGTATTTTCTGATTGTTGAGCTTTTGTGTTTTGCTGTGTTTGCTCTGGAGCTTTTGCTTCTTCACTTTGCTCTGGTGCTTGTGCTTGTTCCTGTGGAGCTGCTTCAGCTTGCTCTGGTGCTTGTGTTTCTTGTTGTGGAGCTGCTGCTTGAGCAGATTGTCCTTGAGCGTTAAATTTCTTTAATAGCTCATCTACATTTATATTTTGTGCTGCTTGAGCATCTTTAATGTTAATTTGTTTTGGAGTGTTGCAATCAGGAGCTGCTGCATTTGCTTGTCCTGCTGTTAGTAATCCTAATGATACGGCACCTGCGACAGTGGCAATACGAAACCTTTTCTTCATGTTTGAAATCCTCCTATGTGATAATAAAGTTTTTTTGTAAAACCGCAACGCATCTAAGCTTGTAGCAAGCCAATCTCGTGATGCACCCTCATTGTTGCATGAAAACTATGAAACTCGCAACGTCTTTTAAGCTACCAAAATTATACTTTTATTTATGTAAAAAATATTTCGATTGTGTTACATGGCTTCTATCTATTGATAGTAAAAGGTTTTCATATTCTTTTAGAAACCGCTTCATCCAATGCAGTAATATAACTGTAATTTCCTCGTCAAAATCGTTACATACAAAAAAGGCGACAGCAGAGTGGTAAACCACCCTTTTATCGCCTTTTACAGAAAGTTTTACTAATATTATTTACTTACTTTAAGACATTTACTGATTCACGTACGAATGCTTCCATATCGTCTGGTGTACGGCTTGTAACTAGTTGATTACCGCATACCACCACTTCTTTGTCATGGAAGTTTGCACCTGCATTTTTCAAATCAATAGCAATTGATTTGAAACCAGTTACGTCACGTCCTTTTAATGTTTCAGCATTGATTAGCAGCTGTGGTCCATGACAGATAGCCATAACCGGTTTGCCTTCATCCATAAATGATTTTGTGAAAGCTACGACTTGATCGTCTGCACGTAAGATATCTGGTGAGAAACCTCCCGGTAAAAACAATGCGTCAAAATCTTCTGGTTTTACATCCGCAATTGCTTTATCAATTGTTAATGTTGTTTCGCCTTGTTTACCTGTTACTTCACCTGTTTTAACATCGATTTTTGTTAGCGTATGGCCTTCTTCTTCAAAGGCTTTGGCTGGATCTGTATATTCCACATCTTCAAATAAATCTGTTACTAGTACTGCAATTTTCTTACTCATTCTAAGCAACTCCTTAATTGATTTGTGTACTAATGTTCTATAAATAAAATACCCGTACACTATTCTTTTAAACATAGTTTAGGGATAAAAAACTTTTCTACAATAATCAAAAACCACATTGAAGATTTTTATAAAGAAGAAATTCAAAACAAATTAAATGTCTGGAACGTCGTCTCTTCTGGAACTGGATACACGTCTCTCCCTGCAATCACGTTCAGAATACGCTGATTGCGCTGAACGGATAAACCAAGATTTGTTGCGCCAGATCCATGTGAATGTTCAATATTGGTTAACGTAAAAAAGTGGTGGTTACGAGGTTGTTTAAAGACAAGCCGGTAATCTTTTGTGACTTTAAAACGCTTGTCATCTTCCCATTCGATATCATCTTTTATTCGTTCGATGAACGGCGAAATTTTTGGCTTATAGCCCGTGGACAATATCAAACGATCCGCTTCGTATTGAAAAGAGCGTTCAGCCTTTAATTGTTTGCACTCCAGCTCATATCCATTTCCTTTTTTATGAATATCACTTACTTCAGTCGAAGCTTGAATCGTAACGGGTACTTTTCCTTTAAGTGAACGATGATAAAGTAAATCATAGATTTTCGTTAAGGTAGAAGATTCAATTCCGTGACGTAAAGGATTTAAATCTTCTACCGTGCTTGTACGTTCCTCAAAAGGCAGCGAATGAAAGTAATCTACATAGTCTGGCGAAAATAACTCTTGAGCAAGCTTGGATTGATCAAGCTGAAAAAAATTAGAGGATCTTGTAAACCATGTAAGGTGGTAATGATGTTCAGTCTGTTCTTCTAGTAAATCAAGAAAAATCTCTGCAGCACTTTGCCCTGAACCAACGATCGTTACATGCTTTCCTTTTTGAATCTCTTCTTTTTTATGTAAATAGCCGCTGCTGTGTAAAATATGCTCATTAAGCTTTTCTTCAAAAGCCGGAGGTACAAGTGGAATGCTTCCTGTTCCCATTACAACGTGTTTAGCATTTACCGTTTGAATTCCATCAGGTGTTTCTACCTTTACTTCATAATACTCTTCTTCATTTTTCGGTATCACGTCCACAACTTTTGAAGAAAAGTGGCAGGAAGATAGCTGCTCCGCTACCCATTTTGCGTACTCGTTGTATTCTTGACGCGGAATGTCAAAACGATTAAAGAAAAAAAACGGATACAAGCGTTTTTGCTTGTGAATATAATTTAGAAAAGAATAGGGGCTTGTTGGATCCGCAAATGTAACTAAGTCTGCTAGAAACGGAATCTGCAAGTCCGTGCCGTCAATTAACATGCCCGGATGCCATTCAAATTTCTCTTCTTTATCAAAGAAGACGGCATCAATTTCATCAAGAGGCTCAGCAAGGGCCGCTAAGCCTAAATTAAAAGGTCCTATTCCTATTCCCACCATGTCATACTGCTTATTTGTCATCTTTAAACTCCCTTTCATAAAAAAAGCTAACAGTATTGTCTACTGTTAGCTTTTTACCCTTTTTCCATACATTTATGCGGAAGGAGTCATACTCATTTTCGGGCCAAACGATTCATACATGATATTTTCTTGGGAAATACCCATTTCAGCTAGGCCTTCTAACACCATTTGCGTAAATGAAGAAGATCCACAAACATAATAATATGCGTGTTTATCGCCGGCATATTTAGCTAGCTCTTTTTTAGTTAAGCGACCATACGTTATATGTTCATCATGCTGGTCTGTTTGCGCTTGACTATAGAAAACGTGTTGTTCAAACGTATATGTCTCTGACAACGATTGAAGGTCTTGTTTCATTGCATGAAACTGCTCATTTTTAGCACTGTGAATAAATGTTACTTCTTGATTGTTTTCCAGTGCTTGATGCAGCATTGACATCATTGGAGTAATTCCTACACCTCCGCTGATAAATACTGATTTACTATTTTCTTTTAAGACAAAATCTCCTGCTGGAACGCTGACTTCAAGCAAGTCTCCTTCTTTCAATTGGTCATGTAAATAAGTTGACACGACCCCGTCTTCCATTTGCTTTTCTTTTTTCACCGTAATTTTATAATATGGTTGACTTGGATAGCCTGACAAGCTGTACTGACGAATAGATAAATACTCTTGACCAGGAATTCGTACACTCACATACTGACCTGGTAGAAAAGCAGGCAACGCTTTTTGATCAGGTGATACTAAATAAAACGAGTACACGTCTTCTGCTTCTTTTACTTTTTTATGAACCATTAGTTTTTTATAATCTTTCCATCCTTTTTCTTCGGCTTCTTCATATAATTCTTGCTCCACACTTATGAACACGTCCGCAATGGCACCGTATGCTTCTTTCCAAGCTTCCATAATCTCATCGGTCGCAGCTTCTTTTAAAACATCTTTAATTGCTTTTAATAAGAACTCTCCGACAATTGGATAGTGCTCTGCTTTTACGCCGATACTGCGGTGTTTATGAGCGATTTGCTTTACAACTGGAAGCAGCGTTTCAAGCCGATCGATATACTGCGCAGCGGCATAAACTGTATTAGCTAACGCCATTTGCTGACGGCCTGTTTTTTGATTTGTTTGGTTGAATACATTTTTTAAAGAAGGATACTGTTCAAAAAGCATCTCATAAAAACGAGTGGTAATCGCTTGACCATGCTGTTCTAAAACAGGAACTGTACTTTTTACAATAGAAATAGTTGTTTGTTTCATAACTTTCGCCTCCGAAAGATTCATTTTTAAAAGATATATTTTTAATACATCTTTATGATACTCATATCCAACTTAAAAAGATATATTTTATATACATATTTAAAGAAATGTTCACAAATTCGCCTCGTCAAAAATGAGAGCATTCTTTCTGTATTTCTTAGATATAGACATGCTATTATAGATATATCAGCTGCTGATAAGAGAAGAGGTAAAAAGATGAGGCTCACACAATATACAGATTACTCACTGCGAGTTTTATTATATTTAGGCGTTCGCGATAATAATAAACTAAGCAATATAAAAGAAATTGCTGAAGCGTATAATATTTCAAAAAACCATCTTATGAAAATCATTCACGAGCTTGGAAAACTTGGCTTAATTGAAACGATTCGAGGACGAAACGGCGGTATTCGTTTAGCTCAGCTTCCAAAAGACATTAATATTGGAAAAGTGGTACGTCAAACAGAAGAAGATTTTCATATCGTGGAATGTTTTGACCGTGAAGGAAACTTCTGCATTATTAGCCCCGTCTGTAAATTAAAAAGTGTTTTACATGAAGCCATGCAAGCCTTCATTAAGGTATTGGATCAATATACGCTAGAAGATCTAATTCAAAATAAAGATGAATTAAACCTCCTCCTTCTATCTCAAAAAAACGAGGAATGAGTAAACTAAAATTCATTTGAAATCATTCTCGTTTTTTTAACCTTTTTCCCTTTTATCATAAAATAAAAGATGTTACAATGAGGCACGTATTGGAAAGACAAGATGTCTCCATTCGAGCAGACAATGAACCTCATTCTGTTCATCCTAAAAAAATGACGAAAGGGTGTTTGAGTATGCACGTAGGAAGCAAAGGTTGGTATGTTGAGGAACTTAAGAAACGAGGAGTTCGCAACCACGAAGGCCGCAAAGTAGAAAAGTACAAAACATATGTACTTGCTAACTTGCTTGATAAACACAAAAATTAATTAACGTGTAATAAGAGAGTACAAATGCGTACTCTCTTTTTTGTTCATTTAATAAGGAGCGTCTTGATAAAAATAATTTGGTGATAATACTTTATTTTTATAAGGCTTATGAAAAATATGCGTGGTAGCTGGCGAAACCGGCGGAATCAACCACGTCCAGTTCCCAGTCACTTCGCGGCCATTTTTTTGCTCTCTTTCTTCAAACAAGTGAAATTGCTGAGCAGCGGTGTGATGGTCTACAATGCTAACTCCTTCTCGTTTAAAAGAAGAAAGCACTGCAACATTTAATTCAACAAGAGCTTTATCCTTCCAAAGCGTCGCGTTGTAATCCATGTTCAATCCCATCATAGAAGCTATTTTTGGAAGTTGATTATAGCGATACGTATCCGCTAAATTTCGCGCCCCAATCTCAGTCCCCATGTACCATCCATTAAATGGTGCCGCGACGTAATCAATCCCTCCAATTTCTAGCTTCATATCTGAAATCATCGGGACAGCGTACCATTTTAACTGTAAGTCTTCAAATTCAGGAAGTTCTGGATGCGTAATAGCTACTTCTTTCACTAAATGTTTTGGAATCTCAAAACATCGAGGTGACTCTTCATTAACTTGCAGTACAAGAGGAAGAACATCAAAGTGAGTTCTCTCACCTTCCCATCCTAAATTTTGGCAAACCTCCGTAAACGCAATAGAATCAGGATCTCCTACCATACCATATTCCGTCTCATATCCCGCATAGCGGATTAGCTGATGATTCCATATTCTAACCGGCTCTTTTGCTTTCATTTTCGGTTTAAACACCGTAATAGTAGGCCGGATTTTCCCGTCATTTGTTGCATATTCAATATGGTGAAAAAGGGCGTCTCTTACCTCTTCAACTGTGTTCGCATCTCGCTTATCAAATACATTGAGCGATTGCCAAAATAATCGTCCAATACATTTATTGCTGTTTCTCCAAGCCATACGAGCTCCGTGCTCTAACTCTTCAAATGTATGATCATAATGTCCGAGTGACATAATTTGCTGATGGATTTCTTTTAACCGCTTGTTTTTATCCGCTTCGCTTTTTTCAAGTTCAGCGTAACACGTCTCTATAAATACACGTGCTTGTTCAAATAATTCTTCTTGCTTCAACGTTTGTTCCCCCCTAGAAGAACAGATTTCATTCTTTTCGTTCAAGAAAAGCAAGTTTCAGTATACCATTCTCATAGCGGAAACGCGCATCATAATGCTTTAATAGCCTCTTTCAATATTAACCAAGTTAGAAGGCAATTCGCCTTGCTCAACTTTTTGCAGCGTTTCAACAAAGCACTCAACAGCTTCTTCAGCCGTAGTCACCGCTGAAATATGAGGTGTTATGATGATGTTTGAATGATCCCACCAAGAAGATTCTTTCGTTAACGGCTCATGCTCAAACACGTCTATGTATGCTTTTCGAATACGTTTTTGCTCAATAGCCTCTACTAACGCATTTTCATCTACAGTTGCTCCTCGTCCAACATTTATAAAGTATGCATTTTCAACTACATTCATCCATTTGGGATCAAAGTAGCTTTTTGTTTCATGTGTTAGCGGCATTGTACTAATAATCCATTCGGCTTCTTTTAGCAATTCTTTTTCCTTCGAAATCGAGACCACTTGATCAAATGATGGCTTTTCATTTCCACTTTTAGATACACCTATTACTCGTACACCAAAAGATTTTAAAACGGCTGCAAGACGCCCGCCGATTTCACCTGTTCCGTAAATTATGACCGTTTGAGTAGAAAGCTGCTTAGGCTCTACCACTTTCCACTGCTTTTGTTTTTGCTGTTGCTGAAACTGTGCGTGGTGCTGAAGTTCAGCTAGCATATAGCTAAGACAATATTCACTGATTCGCTGACCGAATGAACAAACCGTACGTGTTAACATCACACTCTTTTTCCAATTACCGCTTTCTAAGAACCGATCGACTCCTGCGCCGAGAGAATGAACCCATTTAAGGCTATGATCTTCAAAGCAATTCGTTGGACCGAAGGATAAAAGCGCGTCAGCCCAGTTTAAATCTTCAATTGTAACGTCTTGCTCTTCCATAAATCGAAACGTCTGAGACAGCTGCTTTTGTTTGATTATCTCCTCCAGCTCTTTATTCATTCTTCCTGTCACTAGTATCGTATGAATGTTCATTTCTTTTCCCCCTGCCTTTTTATTCTTTTGTATACTCTATTTGAATGATTCGATATAACCTTCCCTTCGTCATGAAGGATTTTCTACATTGATATATATAGTATGAATGAAGTGAAAGGAAGACGCGAGTGAATTTTATATGACTTTCAAGGCTGGAAAACTCATATGGATTTATGTATATAAGTTCGCTATAATCGTTATGAATCAATTTGTTTATAACGAAACGTACGATAGATATTTTAAAAGAAAAGGTGTGTCAGCATGAGTGTATTAAACGTAAAAAATCTAAGCCATGGTTTTGGTGACCGTGCGATTTTTAACGATGTATCATTTCGATTGTTAAAAGGTGAACACGTCGGCTTAATTGGAGCAAACGGCGAAGGTAAATCAACATTTATGAACATCATTACAGGCAAGCTAGAACCGGATGCTGGAAAAGTAGAATGGTCTAAAAAAGTGCGCGTTGGCTATTTAGATCAGCACACAGCATTAGAGCGCGGCCTTTCTATTCGTGATGTACTAAAAAGTGCTTTTCAATACTTATTTGATTTAGAAGCTCAAATGAATGGCCTCTACGAGAAAATGGCGGAGGTATCACCAGAAGAACTCGAAAAACTATTAGAAGAAGTCGGTACGCTTCAAGACCTCTTAACAAACAATGACTTTTATGTTATCGATGCGAAAGTCGAAGAAATTGCACGCGGATTAGGATTAGAAGATATCGGCTTAGATCGCGATGTACAGGATTTAAGCGGCGGACAGCGTACGAAAGTATTATTAGCCAAACTGCTGCTTGAAAAACCAGAAATTCTTTTACTGGATGAGCCTACAAACTACTTGGATGAACAGCATATTGAGTGGCTGCGACGCTACTTGCAAGAATATGAAAATGCCTTTATTTTAATTTCTCACGATCTTCCATTTTTAAATAGCGTGATCAATTTAATTTATCATATGGAAAACCAAGAGTTAAATCGCTATGTAGGAGACTACGACGATTTTATGAAAGTATATGAGATGAAAAAACAGCAGCTTGAAGCAGCTTATAAAAAACAACAGCAAGAAATGGCAGATTTAAAAGATTTCGTAGCGAGAAACAAAGCCCGTGTGTCGACACGAAATATGGCCATGTCCCGTCAAAAAAAGCTCGATAAAATGGAAGTAATTGAACTAGCTCAGGAGCGTCCAAAACCAGAGTTTAACTTTAAGGGTGCTCGTACTTCAAGCAAATTAATTTTTGAAACATCTGATTTAGTCATTGGATACGAAGAGCCGCTTTCTAAGCCACTGAATTTAAAAATGGAGCGAGGTCAAAAGATTGCCCTTGTAGGAGCAAATGGAATCGGGAAAACAACTCTTTTAAAAAGTATTTTAGGAGAAATCAAACCGATTTCAGGCTCTGTAGAAAAAGGAGATTACCAGCATATTGGCTATTTTGAACAAGAAATCAAAACGGCTAATTACAATACGTGTATTGAAGAAGTATGGAATGAGTTTCCTCACTTTACCCAATACGAGATTCGTGCAGCTTTAGCTAAATGCGGCTTAACAACAAAACATATTGAAAGTAAAGTAGAAGTTCTAAGCGGTGGAGAAAAAGCAAAAGTTCGTCTATGTAAGCTAATTAACAATGAAACCAACATTCTTGTACTGGATGAGCCTACAAACCACTTAGATGTAGATGCGAAAGATGAATTAAAACGAGCTTTAAAAGAATACAAAGGAAGTATCTTAATTATTTGCCACGAACCTGAATTTTATCAAGATGTTGTCACAGACGTGTGGAACTGCGAATCTTGGACGACTAAATTATTTTAAAAAACGGGTTAAAAGAGGCATATCTTTTAGAAAAAGTGGGAATGATAAGATTAAGTTCCCCCCCTTTGTGTGAGTAGCCATTTTTTAAATGGTTACTTTTTTTATGTATAGTCCTTTAAGAAAATGGCTATATTGTATCTATACTCCCTAAACCCAAAAGGGCCGCTGCAGTGATGCAGCGGTCTTTTCGTTGTCATGGCTTCATCTGAATCCAGCTATCAAAATAATGAACAGCTATACTGCTTGGAGGATTTTCAGCTTGACACTTTGTAAGCAACATACCCAGCTCTTGCATCATCATTTCTTCTCCTTTAGCAGAAAAAGAAATGTATTCTCCTTCATCTGAAGCCATCGTTTCTACCCCTATTTCAATCGGAGTGGATAGTACACGTCCCCACTTGCGTTCATTTTCTGTTATTTCAGCAATACCGTTTTCTTTATCTGCGTGGTTCCGGTACGCCATAATTGTGACTTCATCAGCGTACTGAATAATCCACCGCCCCAGCGAACCGGAACCATTGCTATTTTTGAATGGAACTTCGTCAAACCAAAACGGGATATCTACAGCAAGCGGCAAGTGTAACTCATGAGACTGTACAGCGGCTTGAGAAATAACATATTGATACTGCAGAATACTTTTCGCTCGATTATTTTCCCAACTTTTATACAAATAAGGCTCTACATCCAAATGAACCCCTGAAAATTGCTGTGGCTCGTCTGCTTGTGCTTGGTAAGCTGTTATCCAATTAAAAAATGCTTCCTGCTCTTCTATACCAGAAGGCCCTATCCAATAAGGAGCGCCGTCAAGTGCGTAAACACTTATGCCCTGGGCTTGTGCTTGTTGGATAAAATGCCGATATACGGAAGGTGAAAGATGAGTATCAATTTGTAAATAAACGTTTGTCACCTTTTTTTCTTGAAGCTTTTCGAGGATAGCTTCTTGATTCAGCATCCATTTCTTTGTATCCCACACCCACGTCGACAGCGGTATATTTATCTCTGCATTCACCTTTGATCCACATCCTATTCCTTTCCCCATATTAAACAGCCATACAACCACCAGAAAAATAAGAACGCACTTGCTTTTCACACTCTTTTTCCTCCTTTATACGAGCCAGAACTCATATAAAGAGAGTCTGACAGCTTGGCACAACTTTATGGTGAATTTCCCCCCTTAAATCTGTAGCTTTTAGCAAACTCCTCCTTATCAATTTTTTGCAGCTGAATCTCTATATGTTCTATCGGTTGCTTGATTTATTTCTCTATATCTTTCTTATTAAATAAATATGCCTGTTTTGGATGGTTTGGCTGATTTGGATATTTCAACTGTAATTGTCCTTTTCGTAATAGCTTTGTTAAATAATTATTACGTACTCCATCCGGCGTTCTTTCTAGTAAATAAGCAAACTCTTTAAGCATGAGCGGTTTTTCTTTACATAACTCAAGAATAATATGTTCCATCTGATTCGGCGAAAGCCGTTTTTTTTCACGAGCCAACGCTGCAATATCCCATAGCCTCGTATCAATATTCTCTACATTTACCAAATTAGAAGAATCTTCTTCTCGATCATTATTATAGGAGTTATGGTTATTATTATAGTAGTTAACATCATTATTATATAAGTTACTCTCGTTATTATAGCAGTTATCTTCCTTATTGAAGGAGTTAACATCGTTATTGTATGACTTAAACTCCTCTATTAATCCTTTATTATAGGAGTACTTATTTTTATTATAAGAGTAGATTTCGACATTGTTTTCAGGTGTATTTTGATATTTTTCGACATCCTTAAAATTATTTCCCGAATCGGTTATGGACGTATTGTAAGTGTCTTTTCCAGAAGAACTTACCTGTCTTTCTTGAGTGGACAAAGATAACGTGACCACTGTACGATGCATAGAAACATCTTGATCAATAGCTGGCGTTTTATAATGATGCAGGCTCCAATTTTGCTTTACTTTTTTCAAACCAGAGCCCGAACGTTCACATAGCCCTAGTAAACTGAATAGCTTAACGATATTTGGGTTTCGAAGCTGACTAACGATATTGCTAAAAACTGAATCTGTAGGTACTAACAAAAGGCCTGGATTAGAAAAAACGTAATGAGAAGGTTGCTTTTCTAAAATAACGCCGCCCTCGCCATTATAATCTGCATGAATAAGCATATTAATCAAAACTTCTGTTAAAGAGGAAGCGATTGACGGCTGAGGTTCGCTATTACGAACAATTTCATGAATATGAAAATAAAAATCAAAAATATTTCCTGACCACGTCCCGTCTTGAGAGGTAAAGCGCTCTGTCCATTCTTCGTTCCCTTTACTTTCCCGGTATTCTAAAAAGTATTGTGGTAAAACTTCTGTGATAATCCGTTCTTCACTGAATAAAAGCAGGCCTGCGAGTGTGACTCCTTCTTTATGGGTATCTCTAACCTTTCCCCAAGCTCCTACTTTGTATAAAAACTCCTTTGTTTCAAGCGCATTCCAAGGATGAGCTGGTTTTACTTCAGCAAACCGATCCCGATAGCTTTTGATCGTATCAAAATTTAATTCGTTTAATCCATAGTGCTCTAGGATGAGATTATCTTGTAACATATTCAACTCTCCTATTATCTTTGTATATTTATTTAACAGCGCGAATATGCTGTTTCTTACCTCTTGTTACTAACGTACTAACTTTATTTATCTAGATGCCATCAGCACCCCAAAGCCCAGTCCGTAGATTGTACTTCTGTTGTGCAATTTCTTCTAAAACGATATATACATCTTATCTATTCTATCATTTTTTCTTTATTCTCTCCTTCATTTTTCAATCTTCAAAACAGTCGAGTTTATTGTGTAAAAGCTGTGGATATTCACCTTTATCCACAGCTTTTACACAGACTACAAACCCTTTTCTAGCTGTTTCAATATAAATTTGTTATAATACCCTTCATAACAACGGATTAAGTGAGGGATTACGTATGGAAAAAGCTACATTTGCAGGTGGATGTTTCTGGTGTATGGTTACACCTTTTGAAGAGCTAGAAGGTATTCACGGCATTGTATCAGGATATATGGGGGGAACTGTGGATAACCCTACTTATGAGCAAGTAAAATCTGGAACAAGCGGTTACTACGAAGTGGTTCAAATCACATTTGACCCCGAAGTGTTTCCGTATAAACGTTTATTAGATCTTTATTGGCCGCAAATTGATCCAACAGATGACGGAGGTCAATTTCAAGATCGCGGCTCGCAATATCGAACAGCAATTTTTTACCATAACGACAGCCAAAAACAAGCAGCTGAAGAGACGAAGCTAGAGGTCGCAGAAAGCGGACGCTTTAAAAAACCAATCGTAACAAGCATTCTTCCTGCCTCTACGTTTTATGAAGCCGAAGAGTATCACCAAGATTTTCACAAGAAAAATCCAAAGCATTATAAAGAAGACCGCGCTAAGTCTGGTCGAGATGAATTTATTCAAACGAACTGGAAATAATTCTTGTGTTCAAAATAAAGCCGCATAGTGTTTGCTATGCGGCTTTGTTTTACCAATTATCTGTATAAGTCGTTGTTGTTGACGGCACGCTCCAATATTGCTGCGAAGGCTGCCATGCTTTTAACGATCCATCAGCTCTCTTCACAATTGCTTTAAATTGAACATTTTGACTGGCAGGAAAATAGACAGTGCCTCTCCAATCAGCTGTAGATGAATTATATGTTAATTTAATTGGATAAATGGACGTATCCCACTGACCTAGCTCAGCTCTGTCTCCAACAATATAAACCGTTTCTCCTAATGCAGTTGGCGCATTTTTTACTACAACCGTTTGCGCAAGTGGTGTAACGCCCAACGTATTTTTAAATTGCCCCATCAGCGTATCATTGTTAATAACATCGTAGAAACGAAGCAAAGTAAATCCTGCAAAATTATAGTTAAAGGCCATTTCAGCTGCTTTTTTATATTGATCTTCACTGCCTATAGTTAAAGCATTTTCTCCGTTTAAAACAACTCCTTTTGCATTCGCAATACCCGCTACCTGGCGTACAAGCGTCTTTGGCATAGAATATTCTGGATAATTTCCGCTGTCCGTCATTTCTAAGCACGTAAACGTTATATCTAGCTTAGCTGTTTTAAACGCATCTAAAAGCGCGTTGTAATCATTATATCCAGCAGGTTTTTCTGCAGCATGAGGAATCGTGGGATTGTTATACTGCCAATGAATTCCTGCCACTTTTGCACCGATTGGTACGTTAAAGGTGGAATCAAAAGCCTGATGAGCTAACTGTCCAATACGTTTTGTATGATCTTCCAAAGCTCCTTGATACCATGCTAAGAAATCTTTTCCATAAGCTGTTGAATAACCATCTTTTAAGAACTGATAGCCATCTGATGGCGGTAAAATTTGCGATGCAGACGTTAAATTGGTTCCCCATGCTTGATTAATGCCGGCGAGCGAACCGTATTTAGTCAAAGCATATGATTGAAACTTGCTTTTGGCGAAGTTCGTATAAACTTGAAATTTCCCTCTAGACGGATAGCCGGTTCCGTCTGCTGCTGTATAAGACGGATAACGAATTTCACCTGCAGGGCCTCCTGATAAATAGATTTTAGCAATCACGTCTTTATAAGGTGCTAACGCTTGCGCAAATGCAGTGTAGAGCTCTCCGTATTGCTTAGAAATAACGTCCGTTGCAAGCGGGCTTAGCGTTTCTTTATTTGTCGTACCTGTTTCAGATTTAAAGTAAAGGCTGTCATCACTTTTTAAGTTCCATACCCAAGATGGAAGCGGAACGTTACAATCATCTCCTACATTGCCTCCGCACTGATGAGTAGAAATAATAGGAACGATCTTTATACCTGCATTACGAGCTGCTTGAGCAAAGCGCTGCGCATAGGAAAAATCGAACTGCTGATCGCCGTTTTTCTCCATATCTCCCCACCAGAAGTCTACTGTCACTGCATAAAATCCATTTTGTTTCGCTTTGCGTAAATCGTTCTCAAACGCTTCCCATGTTGTATAGTCTGTTACCTTTTTTAAAGGCGCCATTAAATAGGTTTTGTAACCTGGATTCATTGATTTTCCATCTACGGCAGCCGCTCCGTTAATTGGACTTAAAATGAAAACGTTAACAAAAATGAACATCAAAACGAAAGCCAACCCTTTTTTACATAGCTGTTTCATATCTTCCCTCCATTTTTTCAAAATCACCTATAGGTATTCGGCGGATTTTAGTTTTTTCCTTTTTCTTTTATAAAAAAAAAGACGCCCCGCCAGGACGCCTTCTTCATTAGTTCCAAATCTCATTCACCCATTCAGGATGGTCAATAAAAGGATTGCGGTTATGCTGATAGTCTGAATAAATAATGTCATTTCTACGTCGTTCTCGATCATCTACTGGGTCTTGGGCATTCCATTGAAGAAGCACAGATAATTTCCCGTGATAAGGAGCAGTGCCATTATTCACTGTATTATTAAGTTCTAAGTCAGGCTCATCACTTACATCGCCTTCATAGCGCACGGCCATATAAAACAACATACGAGCCACGTCGCCTTTTACTTCATCTCGAGGTTCCCATGAATCACTGTCAAAATAATTTCCGAGTGCTTCGCTATGTTCTGTCCCTCCGTTATCAAAATCTAAGTTTCCTCTCGTACTGTTTACAGATACATCGGTTGGACGTAAGTGATGAAGATCTGTTCCAGGTCCCATAGCTGTTCCAAAATCCCCGTGAGACTTTGCCCAGACGTGCTCACGGTTCCAATCGTCCACTCCGCCTCCATTTGTACTCTTAGCCTGTGAACGCCCTGTGTAGAGCAAAATAACGTTATTTGCGTTAGCTGGATCTTCATCCGTTTTCTTTAAAGCTTCCCATACGGCTGAATACGACAGTTCTGTGTGATGATCAATAATGTTATGAAGCTCTGTCTTTAAGCTGTTTCCTGTTTTTTCAGCTGCAGTACGATAGTATTCTTCTACTGAAACGGTTGGCTCTGTGGGATCTGGAGCCGGATCAGTTCCTCCTGTTTCTGTACTGATAGAAGTAACTGATTTTATTCCTGGGTGTGAAAAATAAGGAGTGAGTGTGCCCGTAACAGTAAGATTTTTCCCTCTTAACTCCGAGTGACTTTGAAGTCCAAATGTACTTCGCAAATTTGAAGGAATTTGAACGTACACCATCTTGTCTGTATTGGTTTCATTTGAACTGTCAGCAAGAGCAAGTGCATAATCGTTTGGGTAATTGCTCGTAATAACTGTAGATGTGCCTGTAGGTTGACCTACTACATATCCTTTAACCGTTTGTACACTATTGTTTTGATTCTCAAGAGCTTGTGCAACAGATAAAAATGCGGCTGCTTGACTAACAGGAGTTAAGCTCACTAAAAGAACAAAAACAAGCAGGGATATTGCCCATGTTTTTTTACACAGAGCGTATAATTTCACTTTTTTATTCCTCTTATATGATAGGTTTGAAAACTAGTTTTCTTCCACCTCTTTATATTATTTTTTCACTGTGAATTCCCTGCCTCTTTTTTGTTAAGTTTTATAGTGAAAAAGATGTATTCTTCTTTACAGTGACGGCCACTTTATGCGAAGGATTATATTTTTAAAAGTTCACATTGGAAAAAGCATTATGTGTCTTTCTTTATATATGTTATAATCAACCGAATCGTAAAAGAGCTTATACCATTTCAGAAAATGAAATGATTTAAATAGAAATGAGGATTGTGTATGCTTAGTTTTGACGAAAAATTAGCTATTATTTCATCGTTTCCAGAGCTGCATCGAAAAGATGTATCTTTAGGACGCGTGAATTTTCATTATGAAGAAAGCGTGTACGATAAAACGGTTGTTGTGCATCATCTGCATCCTAACGGAAATGGATTTGTATATGGAGGGTTTTTAAAAGGATATGAAACAAATGACAAAGGTCTTGTAAATATCCGTGATTATACAGAAGAAGAGCTTCGCTCAATTATTGAAGCTTCTATTGAGTCTTTGTCAACCCTTCCTGATACAGCTAGAGAAGAAGCTATTGTAGGGAATGGAAATGAACAGCGCTGGAACGGCCCAGACAATGCAACGCTTTTACTTGTTCATGAAGATGATCTGTGGAATGTTTATTCTGGCTTGAATTTAGAGGCAGCATTTCTATCTTACGAAGAAGCAGAAGATTATTTGTTTGAAGAAGGGTTCCGCCGCCTATAAGCTTGCGTCTATACGCAAAAACCTCGCTGTTGATTAACAGCGAGGTTTTTTCATTTTTTCACAGAAGGCTGAGGGCTAATGCGCGGTATTAAAACCGCAAATAATACAACAACCCCCACACCAATCAATAATAAATAAAACCATTGTAGGTCTGATGACTTTTCAGAAGCAGTTTGTTCTGTTCGATCTTTCTTGTAGGAAGTGTTTTTAGAAGAAAACAAGTTATATTCTTTTGCTTTCGCAGAAATCGTATTATCTTCAGCTGATGCGTTCGCAAAAAGACTTTCTTTTAAGCTCTCTTTCTCTACATCTTCCTCTTTTTCAAATGTAAGATCCTTTATTTCCTCCGGAATATTTCCTACTTCTTTTTTATTTTCTAGCAAAGATTCGGGGTCCAAGTTAATCGGATCATCCTTATATACATTTGGTTTAATCTCTTCAACGTTTCCGTCATCAGCTTCAGCCGCTGCTGCTACAGGGAAACAAAGAAGTGAAAAAATAAGAACAATACTTCCAATCTTCTTATTAAGCACTATAGGTTTCATCATTTTCAACCTCTTTAGTCGTCTTTAAAGCACGAATAATAGATGGCAGAACACTTAAAACGGCAGTCATTCCCAGTAATACAATAAGCGCCTGTCCAAACAGAGACTGCGTATCATATTGAATTGACATATATACTTTAGATACTGGATCTTCGTAATTAAAGTTTGGCATAGATAAGTTAAGAAGCGGGGTAATATAAAATAAAATCAACCCTACTGTCGTCACCCATCCAGCGAAGCTTCCTAATAAGAAAGCAATACGTACGAGTGTAGATGTAGCAAGCAATAAGACGATCGTAAAGATTGACCATTCCATTGCCCGGTCTCCCGATAACGAATAAATATTAAGGCTAAAGATACTTACCATTAACCCTACAATCAAATTCAATAACCCAAACAGCGTACCTTTCACAAGCATAGGTGCATGTCGGTAGTATTGACTGAAATAGCCAATTAGTAAGCTGCTGATTAAGATAATAACCAAAATGACAACTGGTGGAACCTCTTTTACTTTTTCAGCCGGCACTTCACCGCTTACTTGAAGAGGATTGGCTAAATAATGATAAACGTAATCATTATTCTGTCCATCTACTAATGTATTATTTAACAAACGGTATACCTGGCCGCGAACCAACTTCGTTGAATCCACGTTTTGGGCCCACTTGCTGTTAAGCGTGTCAGCTTTATCCTGGACTTCATTTACACGCTTCTGCAATTCATCTGTGTATGTGACAACATTTGCTTGTCTTTCACCTAAAGATGAAATGAGTTCGTTCATTCCCTTCAACTCTTGACCCATGCTTTGCTGCAGCGTCATTAAGCCCGTTACGTCCGGAGCTTCTTTCTTTTCTAATGCTTGATCTTCACCTGCGCTAGATTGAAGCTCTTGATTCATTGCATTTGCTTTTTCTTGAATAGCTGATAGCTCTTCCATAATAGATGCTTGTTCAGCATCAACTGTTTGTCCATATTGATCAGCAAAATCTTGCACTGAACTTTGGAACTGTGCTAACTCTTCTTTTGTTAGAGACAGGTTTTGTTGGATTTGCTTACGTGCATCTTGAGAAGAGACGGTCCCAGCTAACGCCTGCTGCAAACTTCCTTTAATAGAGTCATTGTTAAGGACGCTGTTCTGTATGTCTGTATTTCCTACCTGAGCTAAAGTCAAATCATACTGCGATAAATCACCGTAGTACTTTAGCAGATCTTCTGCACTGCTGCTTTGAATCTTACCTGAGAATGTATTGCTCAACTTTTCCTTGCGAGAAGCTGAAAGGTTTGGAGAAGATAAAATTTTATCTTCTTTGTTTGTAATCATCGTAATGAGATTGTCTACATTCACACTACCTTTAGAAGGCTTTTTGCCGTCTTCTTTCAACTTTTCATTCTCTTTTTTTAATCGTTCATTTTCTTCTTGAAGCTTAGCAATTTGACTGCTCGACGACTTGGTCGCTTCTTCTAAGTCTTTCTCTGCTTTGTTTTTCTGTGCTGTCAAAGACTTAACGTCTGCTTCCAAACTGGCAATTTTCTGCTTCAGCTCATCCGTATTTTCTCCTGAAGCTTCCGGCTGAACTGTTACATTTTGCAGCTCATCTTTGACTGCTTGTACCTGTGTTTTCAGATTAGCCACTTTTTCAAGCGCACTTTTCACAGCATTGGATGTACCTGATGCATCCGATGTGTCCGGTGTTTCAGGTGTTTCCGTTCCCTCAGATGTCTCAGGTGCTTCAGGTGCTTCAGGCGCTTCAGGTGTTTCGTTCACCATTCCTTGGAGCTGCTGTTCTAAGTCTTCAAGGCCTTTTGATATATCATCAAGCTTTGCTGTTTGCTGAGATAAATCCACTTTAATTGGTTCTGACGTTCCTTCGCCTTGACCGGAATCTGGCTGAGTTCCATCATCTTCTCCAGGATCCGTTGGCGTCTCTCCACCTTGATTCGGATCTGGCTGAGTTCCCTCACCTTCCCCAGGGTCCGTTGGCGTCTCTCCGCCTTGATTTGGATCTGGCTGAGTTTCGCCGTCTTCTCCTGGATCCGTTGAGCCTCCGCCACCCTCATTTGATGAAGCTGTCTCTAGCTGTGCACGAAGCGGCTTTAGCTTACTTTCAATTTGATTTAGGGTTGTTTGCTCAGACTGCTGTTTATATGAACTGACTATTTGGCCGTTCAAATCTTGCAGAGCTTTTTCTTGTTCACTGACGTTATCCGCTTGTTGGTCTCCAAGTTCTCCGACGGCTTTTTGATTTTGATCCAACTGCTGTTGAATGGAAGATAAGCCACTAAACACTTGATTGGCCTGCTCATTAAAATTTTGCTTAGAGCTTGGCTGATTAGATTCAAGGGAAGACAGCCCTTCTTGAATCGCAGTGACGCTTTGAGCCTGCGTTTTTTCAAGCATTTGTTTCTGTGTTTCTTGATATGTTTGATATTGATTTACATATTCAATAAAGCTGTTTAAATTCTTTTCAACCTGTTCTACGTCGCCTTGTCTGTCACTCGAACCTTTTTCTGCTTTATTTACATTATCTTGGATTTGCTGAAGAATTTTCTTTTGATCATTTAATTCACCTGCTAAATCTTTTGAATTCGGTTTATAAAAAGCGACCATTGTTTTTTGAAAGGCGATTTCTTTATTTAGAATTTTATCGAACTGTCCTCGTACCTTATCCACTTCCTGTGATACATAACTCCAGTACAAAGAGGACATTTCATTATTAACCTTTGTAGTAGCATCTTCTAATTCCCCTACTACTTTTTCCTTATTAACTGCGTTAAGCTGACTTTGAACTTTGTATTCCAAAGTAGCTTTTTCTGGCTTTTTTTCCTGATACGATAAAATATTTTGTGAGAAGGTCGAGGGAATATAGATAACCGCATCATATTTTCCATTCTGTAAACCGCTTGTAGCTGCGCTTCGTCCAAGCACGGTCCATTGATAATCCGACCCCTCCTGTAAAAGAGGAGTCACTTTTTCTCCAAACTCTATCGCTTTTTCACTATTTTCTTTTACTCCATTATCTTCGTTAACCACCGCAATCGTTCTTGTTGAGTTTTCTGTGACTTGCAGCGGGTTGTCTCCAATATACTGGAAAAAGAAAGAAGGAAGAGCCAAAATTAAAACAACAGCTAATATGACTTTAAGTGTATACTTACGCTGTTCGGTCATGTTAAGATCTTCCTTTCACTTACACATAGCGGGATTTGAATTCTTGTTTCTTTTCCACTTTTAATATAATAACCGAAGCCAGGGTTAACGTCGGCTTCTTTTCGGTCATAAGGAAGTGTAAATAAACTTTGCTCTGTTTTCTTCATCAGCAGCACGGCTTGGCTAATTTGCTTCACTTCTGTTGTTAACGCGTCAAATCCTTTTGAAAACTCATTGTTGTTCCCTGCAACAATCAAGTTAAAGCCCAGGTGACTATAATTTTTCATCAATTTTGTAATACGATCCTGCAGGACGCTGTCTAAGTTTTGCTGGAATCGTACAAATCCGTCTACTACAAGCATGATCGGGGAAAATGAAAGACTGTGTACCGTTCCTTCCTGTACTGCTTCCAAATACTTATTTTCACGTCGCTGCAATCGTTCTTCAGTTAAATCAAGCCAGTCAATAATCTGTTCTTTTGTTTCCATGTAAACAACTTCATCTTCAGCTGCATAACTTGATAAACCGCGGTCAATCGAATCAAATAGTCCGATTTGCTTCACGTCTTGTTCAAGCGCTGTTTGCAGTATGACCTTCACTACATTTGTTTTTCCTTTTTGCGTCTGCCCCATGACGATGCAATGCTTATTTTTCTTAAAGTTCATATGCACCGGTCGAACAAACTCTTCGTCTAATCCAAGAGGAATGACTCCTTTTTCCCTAATAACCCTTCTGTCCGTCATAAACTCGGCAAGTACAAGTTTCGATGACAGCATTGGTACAGGCTCCGGAACAATAGCATCAGCATATTGATTCTTTAATCGTTGAATGTGCAACTTAACTGTATCAAAAATTTCAAAATCATCTTTTCCTTCCGCAGGTAAAAACAGCTGCGCAAAATAAGGTTGATCCGTTTTGATAATAGCCCGGCCTGGAATAGACTCTAGCGCATACGGCGTACGTCCTAAAATAGAATACGCTTCTGAATGATCCATTAAATAATGAACAACCTTCGTTTTCAAGTTATTCATAAGCGACTGACGAATAGAATTCACCCGCGTCGCGGTAAAGATCATATAAATTCCTAAAGACTGACCGTCACGCACGAGCTGTGTAAACTGCATTTCTAGATCTTGCATTTCTTCTTTGACAAGATCAAAATTATCAATCGTGATAAAAATTAGAGGAAGCTCTTCTGAACTTAGAGCATTATACATTTTGATATTGCTAACTTCCCGATGTTGAAATAACTGCTTTCGCCTTGCGATTTCTTGTTTGATAATCGTCATGAATTTTTCAATTTTACGCATTTGATCCATTAAGAAATAATCCGCCGTATGAGGCAGCTGACGAAGCGGCAGCAGCGTGCCGTTTCCAAAATCAAAAATGTAATAATGAAGCTGCTCCGGACTCTTTCTTTCAGCTAGACTAAGAAGCAACATCATGACTGTAAACGATTTACCGTATCCTGACGAACCAAATATACCAATGTTTCCATCGTCCATCAGCTGATAGTTGTATACCGTTTGGCTTTGCTTTTCCGGTTCATCAATCAAGCCAATTGGGAATACGCCGTCTCGCTTCTCTTTGTACTCACTGCGAAGCAATCTTTCTTTAAGAGGCGGCAGCCATGGACTATTTAATTTTTTGATAGCTAGTTCCTGCTGCGTTTTTTCAATTTTTTGCACCACAACATCAATTTCTGCTTCCGCTTGTTTAGATGACGTCTGCTGAGTAGATACATCAGATAAAGGAATCAACCCGAGATCTGTGACAATGGCGACTTCATCTTCAGCCCCATACGTATCTTCCATGTACGGCGCGCCGCTCCAAGCTGACTGAAACAGTTCATACACTTCATTATTTCCAACCTGCAGATAGCCTCGACCCGTCACCGTAATAGAAGCAGCGTCCGCATTTTTTAAGATTTCTTTACTGTCAGCGGCATCTTGGACTTTTAAAGCTACTTTAAAGCGCGCATTACTCCAAATTTGATCGTCAATAACACCGCCTGGCTTTTGCGTCGCTAAAATTAAATGAACGCCCAGACTACGTCCAATGCGCGCCGCGCTGACTAATTCCCGAATGAACTCTGGTTCTTCACTTTTTAACTCGGCAAATTCATCCGAGATTAAGAATAAATGAGGCAGAGGTTCTTCTGCCATACCTTGCTTATATAAATCTGTATAATCATTGATGTGATTGACTTCATATCTATCAAACAAGCGCTGGCGTCGCTTTAATTCACTTTTAATAGAAGCTAGGGCTCTTGTACTAAAATTCTTACTTCCTTCAATGTTTGTAATGGTTCCAAGCAGATGAGGCATGTTTTTAAACGGCTGAGCCATTCCTCCGCCCTTATAGTCAATCAATAAAAATGCGACTTCATGGGGGTGGAAATTCACCGCTAGAGAAAGAATGTACGTTTGTAAGAATTCACTTTTCCCTGACCCCGTCGTACCTGCAAGTAATCCATGAGGGCCGTGAGCTTTTTCATGAAGATTTAGTTCAACAATATCTTCTTTTCCTTTTAAACCAATGGGAACTGCTAGCGACTTAGCTGATTCATTGCTTTGCCACCTTTGCACGATATCCAACTCACCAATTTCTCTTGCTTTAAATAATTCTAAGAATGAAACGCTATTTGGAATTGAGTTGGTCATACCAACTTGGTGATCCAATGTCCGTAGCATCCTTGCAAATCTTTCATTATAATCAAGCGTGTGTTTATCAAGCTGAAATGGAATATTCACAGCTTTTTGCTTTTGAATTAATATATCCCCCTCGGATTCGTTAATATAACGAACGAGTGTATGAACATGCTCCGTTAAGCTTTCCTTTGTCTCTGCCGCAAATATCGCAGAAAACCCAAGGTGAGGGTGATATCCTTCTAAATACTCTAAGATAACGTGATCTGCAATTAACTGCTGATTCGTAATAATAAAAACAAAGTGAGGCAAGAAAACCCCTTCTCCTTTTGCTTCATCTAAATCGCGTTCTCTCAGCATTTCATAAATAGAAGATAAAAGCTGATCTCTCGTTTGTTCATTATAGATGAAACCTTTCGCAAAAGAATGCGGAAGCTGAAAATGAGGAAGCCATTTCATCCATTCCCACGCTTTATATTCTTCTTCATCAAAAATGAATACGAATCTTACGTCATGATAACTGTGGGAAAATGCCAGCTGTCCTACAAGCTGATGCAGTTCATTCTTCACCGTTTTCATCTTTCCTACCAGACCGATAGAGCCTAAACCTAAATGAGCGGTAACAGGGGCATTTTTCACTTCTCGATAGACCTTTTCCATGTGCTGAGACTGCTCAAGCAAATCATCAATTTCTCGATTAGCCATATCTCCGCTATTCAAAGAAATTTGGTAGCTTCCCGGAACTGTTCCTGTTCCAAGGCGCACCTGTAAAAAATCACTGCTTTCTACAGTTCGTTCCCAAATTCGATCAGAAATCTGTTCTGTTAAATATTTCATTCGTTCAAACGTCGGAAAATGATAAGATAATACATCTCGTTGAACTGATACTAGTTCTTGTAATTCCTCGCGCTTGTTCTCTAAATACTTTGTATAAATTCGACGACGACGCTCCTGCCGCTTCTTGCGCTGTTTTTTATCTTTGAAGTATTGAACGGTAGATACAATCAGCGTGGTCGTAAACATCATGACAGATATAATAATAAAAATTCCCCTAGGCTGAATAATCGAGACCGTACCCATGACTAAAAGCATGACTAATGGCGGTAAAATAGTAAGCCACAAGCTTCGGTTATTTTCATCATTGTCTTGAGATGGAAAGGACAAGCTCACCTTATCATTAGGCAAATCATATATCATGCGCGGTGTCCGTCTATAAACCGGGTACTTCTTTTTCATTTCAGAAATAGGCTGTGCCGTAGCTGGAAGCTTAGATGCATAATTATAGCAGCTTTGAATCTTCAGCAAATCTTTTTCGATCAATTGAATCGTCATAGAAGACCATAAAATAAGATCTCCGGGCTGAAGGTTCGTATTCTCTTCTAGTCGGTGTCCGTTAAGATAAAGCGGTTCGTGGTTATAAAAGACCTTCCACTTCCCGTTTATCTTTGATAAGTAAAATCCTTCTTTTGCCTCTACTACACACTTTTCTTTCTGCTGATACACATCAGCTGTTTCATCACTTGTGGAAAACGAGACTTCTGATCCGTAATCAATATAATAGACAGCTTCTTTAACAGCTGTCTCTGTAAGGACAAAGGTTAAAGCATGTCCTTGTTCTCGCCATACAAACGACTCAGAAACAGATAGCTCTGCTATCCTTTCTTCTCCGTAGGAAATCAAGAGCCGGCCGTTCTTTTCAGATGACAGCGTCATTTGCCCTTTCTCAAACGGATAGGAAAACGTAAAAGTTTGATTCTGAGTGTTTCCTACCGTTGCTTGGCGAAAGGTTTTAAAATCTACAGGCAGCTGCTGATACGTTTGCCCACTAACTACCCAAAGCATATTCATACAACTACCTCCCTACTTCGATTGATCTTCCTGCTGTTTTTTCTGCTCTTCTTGTTTCTTTTTCTCGGCTTCTGCAGCTTTCTGTTCTTCTTCCTGCTGCTTGGCCGCCTGTGCCTCCTCAGCTTGTTTCTCTTCTTGCTGCTTGGCTACTTCCGCTTCTTGCTGATCATTTTCTTTCTTAAATTCTTCAAGTTCGTTCGCTACTTTATCAAGCTCCTCTTGCTTTTTATCAGCCGCTAAATCGTTGTCTGTCTTTAGCTGACCTTCGTATTTCATTAGTGCATAGATAATTAACGAACGTTCTTCTAACAACCTGCTGACTTCTAGCGCTTTTTTGTTGTCTCCTCGGCCAATGTAAAACCAATAGGCAAAATACTGAGGATCTGACTGAAGCGTAATAGTCTTTAAAGCATTTGCTTTTTGCTCCTCCCCTAACTTTTCATTAACAAGATAGGAAGTTGCTATTTCGTATTGCACAATTTTAGGCATGCTTTCAATGTCATAATCTTCAAGTGTGTCGACTACTTTGCTGTAGTTTTTTTCAAGAAAGTATTCGTTGCTTTCTACAAATGCTTCTTGTTTCGGCTGAGCAAAAAAGTAAGAGTAAAAAGTATAAATAAGAGCTGGAATTAATAAGGCAAGTATACCCACAGATGAAAACTTAAAAATGGTCCAGCGTTTTTGAGGAAGTTGAACGATTGTCTTTTGATGCTTTTCAATTTGAGTTAGCTTATGCTGAACAAATTGACTCAACTCTTCCGCATTGCTGATATGCATTATTTTTTTAGCGTCTTCTTTTAATTGCAAGGTCTCATATAACTTAAAATACTGTTCAAATGTATGCGATGAGTCAACGGCCGCTGCTATCGTAGCCTTTAACTCTTGAAAACTTTGTTCCCCGTTAGACTCATAAGGAGGTAAACTTCCTTTGACTCCATAATGTAAAAAAGCCGGACTTAAACTTTTATCAAAAATGATATTTTCTGGACAAATCAACAAATGCAGCCTTGAAAAAGAATGCTGCTTTACCTGTTTGATAAGCTGATCTGCAAACAGCCACTTTTGCTGTTCTTCTTTTCCTCTTAATGCTGTAAAAGGTTGAAATTCAGAGGTAGGCTTAATTGTTATTTTAAGTTCATCATCGCTCATCATGATTTCTTTTTGAAAAGCCGTGTTTACATCCTTTAACATTTCAATTTCAACAGAACGATTAAGTCGAATTTTTTCTTTTTGAAAAACAAATGTATATTCATTATTATGACGTGTCATTACAGCTTCGAGCTGTTCTTCTAAGTAAGTCGGTTTCTTCTCTGACATTCTAATAGACTCCTTTAGAGAATTTCGATACAATCACCTGTGGTAATTCCGCAGTTAATCATCGTCTCATTTCCCGAGAAAATAAGATTTTTATTTGAAACACGTATCCACGCACCGTCCTTTGGTGATTGAGTAATCTTTTTAGCTTGCCAAACGATCTCGACTACTTTTTTGAGTGAATGATAGTTTGATAGTCGCAAATCGAACCGATCACCTGTATAGTGCTTTAAGTCTACTGTTACTTCTATATACATAGGGTTTCATCACCTCAAAACATAGAAAAAGCGCCTTCATCTTTTGAGAATAGGGCGCTCCTTTTATTACTTCACTTAGATTATTAGATGAAGTTAACCGCGGATTTGGCTAGCGATTTGGTTATCTGTATCTTCAAGAACGTTTGCAGAGTCATCTAATTGCTTAGCAATCTTTGTAAGTAGGTTAGACATTTCAACGAAAGAAGGCTTTAATTCTTCGTATTGAGCAGCAAACGCTTCGCTTGAAGCACCTTCCCACATGTCTTGAAGTTGATTTTTCATTGTATCAAGACGGCTTACTAATTCTTGAACTTGACCGCTTTCGTTAGTATAACGACCTGCCATGTCGCGAAGCTCTGCTGGTGTTACGCGAATAATTCCTGACATACATATCTCTCCTTCGGTTTATATATTTACTATTATTGTAAGAAACTCTAGTGATAAGGTCAAAGGTTACTTGCAAAAGCCTCCAAAAATGAGAATATGTATCTACAAATACCCCTAAAAAATGCAAATAAAACCTAAACAACCAAGATTTTGTTCTCATTTAAACCTTTTCCATCTGATCTATAGGTACCTATTTAAAGGAAAATAAAAACTATAAGTCTATTAAATTACATTTTTGTTCATTATCTATAAAAATATTTACTAGTAATAAAAAAGCAGCAGCCTATTTAAGGCCCTGCCTCTTTATATATCTTCTATTTATTTAAGATTCAGACATGCTTGGAAAAAGCACATGCGCTTTTTATTTTTTGGCTACTGCTTAAAATAATTTTGATCTTCTTTTAACATCCTTATTTCTTCGGGGATGAATAATTTTGAGAGAGGCGTGTCAGGGTTAAGTAATATCGCTATTTCTTCATTTAATACAGGCAGCATATCCTTAAATGATACGCATACGGTCTTTTCATCTTTCAGCATCTGTTCAATCGGATATTTTGACGAAAAAACAGGTAAATATCGGTACGCTGCGCTTTTCATCGTCTGAACGTAGTGCTCTGCAATCAATATATCTGATGCTCCATGCTCTGAACTAACAACTAGCCATAAATTGCTATTCATTAAAGTTTTATAAAATTGAGCAATTTTCTTATTATCTTTCATTGCTTCAATTAATGATTTTTCTAATAAGTTAAATGTATATTTCATTGCCGAGACAACCCTGTAAGGAACTGTACCATTTCACTTCCAGCGCCATCATATACTTCATTCATTCTCTCTTCACTTCCTCTGTGCTGTCACTAAACATAATGTTTGAAGGATTCATTTCCTGACTTAAAATACCCAACCCCATTTGAATAACGCCATAAGTAAAAAATTCCGTTCGACTGCATGTAGAACCATTCACTACTTTTTCTTCCCAAGACATAGAAAGCGAATTCCACATAACATTAAGAGTACCTAAAGGTTTTTCAATCGTTCTATGCATATTGTCATACGTATTCCATTCTTTTAAGTTCTTTATGTCATTCCACGTATCTTGTGAATGGGTGCTCCCATCGCTCCACACGCTCGACCAAAACTCCGTCCAGCCTGAAGAGCCTTCTAGCTCTCCATCTGCTTTTCTCATTTGTTCTGCCGTGTCTTTTACTAATAAATGTGCGTTTTCCGTTAGCAAATCAAGTTTGCGAATCATATGCTGTAACTCTTCCTGCAAGTCCAGCACTTTATCAATATCTGCAACAGACAAGAAATGTAGATTTGTAGCTTCCCAGCTTAGTTTTTGAAGTGCATCAGCCGTCTGTGAATGAGAGTGCTGAATTCGCTCTGCAAATGTCTGCAGCACCTCTGGATTTACTTTTATCTCCATGTATGTCCGTCCCCCTATCTCTCGTAAGCCTTCAGTCATCATCCAAACATTTTTTAAGCCTATACGGAAAGACTCACTTTCTAAAGGAGTGAGTCGATAATGTTATTTATTACGCCGATGCTAACTCTCTTAATCGTGAAATTTCTAAGCGTAAAGTTTGAAACAATTCATCCCTTACGTCGTACAGATGAAAAGTAGATTGCGTAATATCATTATAAATATCCTCATATGAGCTCTTAGAACGCCCTGACCAATCTGACGCATATTGTTGGTGCGAATTTTGAAACAGATAGATACCCTCTTCAAGAAATTCCATGATACGTTGAACTTCATGTAAATATGATTCTAATTGATCTGCATCTCGACTATATTCTTTACTTTTTCTTCTTCGCTCTATGTCGTCAAAGAGATCATCAATTGCATCCATAAAATGTCCCCACGTCCTTCTTCCTCTTTTATTAGAAGTCTCTTAAAGTAATGTTAAAATAAGGTTACAAAAAACAAAATCCATCATTCAAACTATTTTCATACCTAGGAAAAAATATCTACATTTCTCTTTTTTTACTTATTTATACAGGTAAAATAGAGAAAATAAACAACGCCAGGCTGCTGTTATAAAGCAGTAGACGTTGCTTTTTAGGTTGTAACACTGCTGTTATAAAAAGGAAGAATACCTAGTTTACATTCGACCTTTTTGTTTCTTTTTCTTGTTAAATGGCTTTTTTGAAGGTTTTTTAGCTGTACGGGACTGCTCTTTTGTTCCTTCATCCACGATTTCACCCATATAAAGCTCTTTTTTCACTAATGAAAGTTGAAGTTCACGTGCGATTTGTTTTAAATTTCGCTCTTCACGTTCAGTCACAAGAGAAATGACTGTACCTTCTGCTCCCGATCTGCCTGTTCTACCTGAGCGATGGACGTATTGATCTGCATCTTGAGGAACATCGATGTGAATTACATGCGTCAATCCCTTAATGTCTAATCCTCTAGCTGCGACATCCGTTGCTAATAAGACAGGGAAATCTCCTTTTCGAAACCCTTTAATCGTCGTAGCACGATCTTCTTTTTTCGTTTCACTGTGCAAAGAGCCTGCTTCTACACGCTTAAATGTTAATTTTTCTTCAAACTCGATTAGAGTATCAATTCCTTTAAAAAAGGCTAAAGCTTTCATTTGTTCTTGACGAACTAGTTTTCTAAGCACGTCCACTTTATCTCTAGCTTCACTTTTGATGTATACATGCTCTACCTTCGAAGCCGGAAGTTCATCTCTTCCTACCTCTATTTCAAGAGGGTAGTTCATCATATCTTTCGCTAGCGATTTGGTACGTTCTGATACAGTAGCTGAGAAGACTAGGATTTGACGATCACTTAACGCCATTTTTACAATCTGTTGAACCGTTTGAACATGCTCAGGTACAAACAATTGATCCGCTTCATCAATCACAATTGTTTTGACTTCGTGCATCTTTAATTTCTTCATTTTAATTAGCTCGTTCAAACGTCCTGGGGTACCAACAATGATATTGGGACGTTTTTTGAGTTTTTCTAATTGCCGTTTCATATTTGCTCCGCCAATAAACGCAGCGCTTGAAATACCGCTTCCCTGCGACCAAGTTTGAATTTCACCGTGAATTTGCATAACCAATTCATGGGAAGATGCTAAAATAACAGCTTGAATATGAGATGGTCCCGGCTGAATGCGATGTAAGACAGGCAACAAATACGCCAGCGTCTTTCCTGTTCCCGTTGGGGATTCTCCTATTACATCTTTATTAGCTAAAATCTCTGAAATAGCTTTCGTTTGAATGGCAGTAGGCTCATTGAACCCTGCTTTTTTCCACGCCTCTTGTAAAAAAGGCTGTAAATTCTCTATAAACTGACTCATATCTATCTCCTTTTCCATGCTTTTCTCGATATTATAAACGATTTTTTTCATTTCAATTAAACGAATGTATCAGTGGCCATGTGCGTTAATACTGACCTTAATTTCTATTTATAAATAAACCTTTCTTATCCCAAGGGACCCTGTCAATCCGTCAGTAGAAAAATCGGTTGTTACCTTAACTTTTCTACACCAATAAACATAGCTTCAACTATGATACACTATTGCTTCTATAGAAAACAATATGATCCTCTTTATTATGGACGAAAACTTGTATAAGAAGGAGGTTTTATGTCCTATATGGATCCAGACGCAAAGGGCTCAGCTGCTTACTTCCTCTTTTTTAAGAAAACAGCCGCCTCTCTGAGCTACGAGAGGCGGCTGTTTCGTTCTATAATTGGCATATCAATAATAACCGTTGTCCCTTTTCCTTTACCGCTTTTAAAATGCATGGTACCTTGATGACGCTCCATGATTTTGTAACACACGGCCAGCCCTAAGCCAGTGCCCGCTTCTTTTGTAGAATAAAACGGCGTTCCTACTTGTTCAATCCTCTCTTGACTCATTCCGATTCCATTGTCTTCAAAGTGAATCAATGCTCGTGTATCTTTTTCTTCAACTGTTATTGTAATATGACCTTTCTCCATAATAGCTTCTACACCGTTTTTGATCACGTTGATGAACACTTGTTTCAATTGATTTGCATCAGCCGAAACATAAATAGGCCTTTTGGCTGTTTCTTTCAATAAAATAGAAACATTATTTAAATTGGCCTGCGCTTCCATTAGCGTAATAACTTGTTTTAAAATCTCGCATAAATTGGTCTTTTCAAAAGATACATGCTGCTTTTTTCCAAGAATGAGCATTTCACTGGAGATTAGGTTGATGCGGTCGATTTCAGACATCATAATATCTAAATATGTGTCATTTGTTTCCTTAGAGGCTTGCATAACCTGTACAAAGCCTTTTAAAGAAGTAAGCGGGTTTCTAATTTCATGTGCGACGGCGCCTGCCATTTGTCCAATAACGGACATTTTTTCCGAGGTTATCATAAGCTCTTCATCTTGACGGTATGTAGTAATATCGCGTGCAATCATAAATACACCTACTACCTGCTTATGAACGATGATGGGAAGCAAAGAACACCTAAGCAACCGTCTTTCTCGCTTTCTATTGATCACATTCATTTCGAACTTAGCACCTTTTCCATTCAGCACTTCTTTAAAATACTCTTTACACATATCAAACTCTTCAGCTGCGATAAGAGCTGAAGGTTTCATCTTTTGCAATTCTTCACTGGAGTATCCAACGATTGCTTCACCTTCTGGATTAGCAAGAAGAACTTCACCCGTTTTACTTATTTCAAAAACGCCATCGGGATTATGTTTGAATAAAGATTGATAGTGCTGATTGCTCGTTTGAAGTTCGTGTTCTTTTACTACGAGCTCTTGCTGGGACTCCACTAGTTTATAAGCTCTCCTATATACCAACCCATACAAAATAATCCCCGTAGCTAAAATAAAAAACCAACCTTTGTATTGTTGAAAAAAAATATATACTTCAAAACGACCTTGCGCTAATGTTCTAGATATATTATCAGATATCAAGATCCATACAGCGCCAATAATGATATATATAATTGAAATTCTTAAAGCTACTTTACGCGCGTGTTTCACCAAATTTTAATCACCTGTTTATCAGTATTGATCCCCTGTCTTATTGTCTTTATATGAAGTGTTCACTTTTTGTAGTCATTTCATGCCGTTGTAAAAAATTGATGAATGGCCTGACCTAAGTTACTAATAGATTTTACATTTGCTTGAAAATGATACTGGTGAAGCCATTGACTATGATCGGGTGTCACACCTGTTAAATAAATCTGTACACCCATTAGCTGAAATTCCCATATTAAATGTTCTAGGGCTGCAACACCTCGTTCATCAATTTGACCTATTCCATTAAAGTCAATGATAACTCGATCAACCGTTTCTTCATCTATTTGTCTGAGCAGCCGATGCTCATTTTTCATGATGACTTCCTCAAATAAATCGCCAAACAGAGGTATAAGCACCATGTTGTTCGATAAATGAATAAACGGTCCCGACAGTTCTATAACTCGGTTCATTGCTTTTTCTAATCGTTCTTTTTGCAGCAGCAGTTCTAAGTCTGTTTCAGATAAACGCGCTGTATGTTGTTGGATTTTTTCTGAAAGAATTCTAATTTGAGAATCTTCCTCTACACATATCACATGCGCCTTATCTTGCTCCCATTTGCAATTCACGGTATAAAGAGACATCTTAGCTTTGCGCGAATGCATGACTAATTCTGTTTTTATTTTTTTCTTCTGCCCTAATCGTTTTCTAGCTTTGATCTGACTATCTTCGTCAACAATTTCTAAAAAATGTTGAACCTCTCCGAATAAATCGGCTGCTTCATCAGATTGCGCTAGAATATTCATTTCCTCATCCATAATAAAAACAGGAAGCGGAGCATATTTAATAGTCGACAACCTTAATCCCCCTAATCGATTGATAATGAAAAAACTCTTTCAACTCCTCTAACTGTGCAATAAACCGAACTTGATTTGTTTGAGCAAAAGGAAACTTATAGCTTGAAACTACTCGACCTCCAACTAAAATAAGCGGCTGATGTTTTGTCTTTTGTAATCCTTCTATATATTCGTTTGCTTTTTCTATATGATGAGTTAAACTGAACGAGATTCCTACTAAATCAGGTTTCCATTGTTCAACAGCGTGCGTTGCATGTAAAAGCGGAGAGTCTGCTCCTAAAAGTTTCGTCTGCCAACCGTGCTCTTCAAAGAGAATGGAAATCATTTTTAAACCTAAAAAATGCTGTTCATTTTCTATACACAAAAACAGACCTTTTTTTTCATTTTTAATAACTTCTTGTCTTATACACAATTGATAGCGTGACAAAACATAGTCACAGGTAGTAGTAGCTAAATGTTCATCAGCCACTGAAATTTCATCTTCTTCCCACATCATACCGATTTGAGCCATCGACACTGAAATGAATTGCTGAAAAATATAAAATGTATCGAAACCCTGCTGTCTTTTTTTCCACACAATATTCCAAGCTTCATCTTGATTCCCTGATAACAGTAATTCAGTCAAGCGTTCTATGCTTTCAATCAAGAAACCACCTCTTTTTCAGTCAAACGACTTGTTTTTTCCTTTGTTATTATCAACCATACCACTTAACTCACCCGCACTCTACAGTAAAATATTCTCACACTGACAAAATAGCACCGGACGTCTCTGACAGGTCAATCTCTTTATTTTTCAAAGTCAACGAGGTAGTGATGCAGCAAGTGACGGTTTTGTTCATTGTATAAGTACGCATACACAGGTCGTCCTATTGTGCCGTAAGTCATTCTTTCTCCAAGAAGACCTATATCTGTTAGAAATTTTAAATATTTCCGAATAGACACTCTTGAAATTCCCGTTTTTTCAGCTACATCATCAGTCGAAAAAGGGTGATCTTTAAGATGCTCAATGGCTTCTACGATAACTTCTAATGTTCCTGTCGTTAAACCCTTAGGCAACGGCTCTACCCGAGCTTCTTTTATTTTTTTATTAGACAGCAGCCCATCTAATTCCTGTTGGTTAAGCTTAGGTTGCTGTTTTAACGTACGAAATGTTTGTTTGTAAGCCGAAAGTGCTTGATAAAAGCGTTCAAATGTAAAAGGCTTAATCAAATAATCAATCGCTCCGTAGCGTAGAGCTTGCTGAATCGTTTGGGCATCCGAAGCAGCGGTGATAAAAATGACATCTATTTCCTCTTGTTTTGTTCGAATCTCTTGTAAAACTTTCAAACCATTTTGTCCAGGCATAAAGACATCAAGCAGCACTAAATCAACTTGATATTCATTTACCTTCACCAAGGCTTCATGACCCGAATGAGCAACAGCGACCACTGTAAACCCCTCTATCTCTTCAATGTACTTTTGATTAAACTGAGCAACCATTGGGTCATCTTCAACAATTAATACTTTAATCAACTTGATCTCTCCTTGTTTCGTACGGAATATCAATATAGAATGTGGTACCGCTATTTATAAATGAGTCAATGACGATTTGGCCACCTAGTTCGTCAATCGTTTGCTTCACTAAATGCAGCCCAAACCCTCTGCTCGTGCCTTTTGTAGAAAAGCCTTTCTTGAAAATCTGATTCATTGTATCGGAAGGAATGCCGCAGCCTGTATCCGTGACTTGAATCGTAAGTTTATTGTTTTTATAAACAAGCATAACGGACACTTTTTTAGAGGCTTGATGACGAACTGAATCAATTGCATTATCAACTAAATTCCCAATAATGGTAATGAGATGATGAGTAACGTGTGGATCTGAAGGTTCTGGAATAACTTCATCAGCGGAAAACGTCAGTTCTACGCTTTCCTCTCTAGCATAACTCATTTTGCCCATGAGGAACCCTGCCAACGCATGATCTTTAATAGATTTAGTCACTGAACTAGATTCATCGACACGGTGATTAACAAGCTGATGAATATACGTTTTTAGCTCATCATAATAATTCATCTGCACCATTCCTAAAATCACATGAAGTTTATTCATAAATTCATGCGATTGTGCTCGAAGCGCTTCCACATACATTTTAACACCTGTTAGCTGTTCTGCTAAGATGTTAACTTCTGTTTTATCCCGAAACGTAGAAAGTGCCCCTACAATCTCTTCGTTTACTACTAACGGAACCCTGTTAACCACAATGGCTACTCCATTTATGAATTGCTCTTCATCGTAATGAGATTCCCCCGTAGACAAAACGTCGTCCAGCCTGGAGGTGGGCATATATTCTCGAATAGACAAACCGATTGGCTCTGGTGCTAACCCTGCTTTAACAAATAAACGGCGTGCAGAACGATTAGCAAGTGTAATATTACCTTCTTTATCAACAGCTATCACTCCTTCACGAACCGACTGCAGCATGGTACTTCTCTCTTCTAGAATTTTAGCAATTTCAGAAGGTTCCAAGCCAAATAAAATTTTCTTTATGTAATTCGCTAATAAAATAGCACCAAGAATACCCACAAGTAAACCAATTAATGAACCTAAAACAATTCGACGATGCCCATCTCTAATTGCTTCATTTACATTATTCAAAGAAATCCCCACAGCTACTGCGCCAATTTGTTGATTTTTTTCATTATAAATAGGTGCAAAAGCGCGCAGAGATTTATCGAGCGTTCCTTTTGATACAGATACATAAGATTTCCCGTGCAATGATTTTTGCTCATCGCCTCCGGCAAACCTCTTTCCTATCTTTTTAGGATCTGGGTGAGATTGCCGAATTCCATTCATATCCATAACAACGATAAACAAGACGCTTGATTTTTTACGAATTCGTTTAGTGAATTCTTGAATTGACTGAGGTGTTTTTGTCTCTAGTCCTTCTTTCACGTTCGTTGATTCTGAAATAATCGTAGCAATAGTCCGAGCTTTTTCAGCCTGTTGATCCCGAATATTTTTTCCAATTGAACTGCTAACTAATAAATCCGTTAACAATAGCGATAGAATCACCACCATGCATACAAGCAGCACCGTGATGCTTCGCAGACCCATTCTTCCGTGTTTCACATTCTTCCCTCGCTTCCCTGCTTTTCTTGTTTATAGCACAAGAAAAAGATCTTATCTAGAGTCAGATAAGATCTTCGCTTATTTAATTTCATTTTTACTGAGTTGATTAACATTTATACAGGAAGGTCAACAATCTACTTTATAGTTTCGGTCCTTTTCGATATTTAAACCATCCCATTTTATAAAAGGCAAAGACCATTACGCCTACAAGCCCAATCATAATGCCAAGTACAATAAAATAATTATATTTCCCCGTCAGTTCCGGCATATATGAAAAGTTCATGCCATAGAGGCCAGCAATAAACGTCAACGGTAAGAAAATAGCTGACATAAGCGTTAGCGTAAACATGATTGAATTCATACGATCCGAGTTAATGGACATAAAGCTTTCTCGAATATCATTTGACAAATCCCTGCTTGCTTGCATAATTTCAATCATATTTAATAAGTGGTCATAAATGTCATTAAAATAGCGAACCTGCTCTTTTGCTTTTAACGCATTAGTTGACATAATACGATACATTAAATCTCTCATGGGGTTTAAAATGCGGCGCATTCGTGACAAATCACTTCGGATGTCATAAAGCTGCCTCATTAATTCATCCATAGGTTCGTCTTTTGCATTGTCTTCAATGTCGTCTATGTGATCTTCAAATTTATAAAGCACGGGGAAGTATTCGTCCACGGTATGATCTAAGAGTTCATACATGATATCCCATGTTCCATCTTCGGTAGCCTCAGGGTCTTTTTTGATAAGCTCCCACACCCTAGCCACGCTCGTTAGCTTATCCATATGGTAAGTGACTAAAAAGTTATCCCCTACAAACGCAGATACTTCTAAGTGCTCAAGCTCTTCTTTATGAAGGGCATAATAGACTAAAAAATAATGCTCATCATACAACTCAAATTTAGCGCGCTGACCTTGATTTAAACAGTCCTCAACTGCTAAAGGATGAAAATTAAATTGTTCAAGCAGCTTTTTTTCTTCCTCGGTGGGATTGTAAAAATCAACCCAATACCATTGAAAGTCATGGCTTGAACGAATCTCATTCATTTCTATTTCTTTAATAGCTCCTTCTTTGGTTTTAGCTACAATTTTAATCATAAGATAACCTCTGTCTTTTTTGATACTATTCTCTGCACATACCCTTTTTACCATTTTGTTAAACTTTTTTCTTTTAATGTACGTCTTTTCTCGTCTATACATACGATGATGGTGACGACAAGAGAACAAAACGGTGAGGAGGCATATCCATATGTATGAATTTTACTCCCGGCATGAAGAATATTGGGAAGATGATACAAGGCTAGACGAACAGCTTCTAAGAGATATAAACAAAGCTGTAAACGATGAGTTTTTCGCTATTCACTACTATACACGCTTAGCAGAACTGGCTCCTAATAATCAGGTTCAACAAGCTATATTAGGTATTCGGCAGGATGAAATTAAACACTTTGACTGGTTTTCTAAAGCCTATTATGATTTATCAGGCAGCTACCCACAAATTTCATTAAACATAAAACTACCAAATACTTTTCAAGAAGGGGTCTCTGAATCCATTAAAGATGAAGTAGAAACCGTTCCATTTTATCAATCAATCGCTAGAAGAATCACAAATGCTCGAATTCAAAGCCGCATTGTTCGAGCTGCGAGCGATGAACAGCGCCACGGTCAAATTTTCCGAACCATTCAGTCCCACTTCTCATACTAAATAATACGCTTGCAGTCGCAAGCGTATTATTTGGTATGGTTTTATCATTACCTCTTACTTTGTAGCATTAAATTCTTCTTTGATTTTTTGGAGCAGCATTTGATTTGTTAATACGTCATACCCTGTTAATGCCATTGTTTGTGCCCCGAGTATCATTGCTTCTCTTCCTTGCTCACTTAAAGCTGCTTCTCTGAATTCGTGCGTATGACAAACAAAATAATCATCACAAATTTGAATATACGGATGAATAGCCGGAACAACCTGACTTACATTCCCCATATCTAAAGATCCATGATCGCCTTGGTCTTCCGTAATGCTTTGTTCACTCACGCCTAATGAGATGAGATTATTTGTATAGACATCGGATAATGTTTGATTCGTTTGCATATCATCATAAGAAAACTCATAGTTTGAGATTTTTAATTTTGTTCCCGTGGCTAGAGCAGCGCCGTTTGCACATGCCTTCACCTTCTCTGTCACTTCATCTACATATGCACGAGTTGAAGCGCGGACATAAAATTGCGCTACTGCATAATCCGGTACAACGTTGGCCGCCTTGCCTCCCTCTGTAATCACTCCATGAATGCGTACATCCGGCTTCACATGCTGGCGAAGCGCATTAATGCTGTTGAACGTTTGTAATACGCCGTCTAACGCGTTGATTCCTTCATGAGGAGCAGCAGCTGCGTGCGCGGATTTTCCGAAGAACTCAAACTGAATGGCATCCATTGCAAGAGAACGTCCGCTTTTTTGGTGACAGTAATAAGGATGTACCATCATAGCTACGTCTAAATGATTAAAAATGCCTTGCTCGGCCATCGTTACTTTGCCGCCTCGTGTTTCCTCTGCAGGCGTTCCATATACGTATACTTTGCCGCCTGTTTCTGCAACTGCTTTACTAAGACCAATACCAGCTGCAATCGACATGGTTCCAATTAAGTTATGTCCGCATGCATGTCCGAGATCCGGCAAAGCATCGTACTCAGCCATAAACCCAATCGACGGACCTGGCTTTTGACTGTCATAAACAGCAGTAAAAGCCGTTGGCAAGTCACATGTACCAATTTCAACTGTGAACCCTTGTTCTTTTAAAACATCCGTTAATGCTTTGTACGCTTTGAATTCTTCGTGGCCAAGCTCAGGGTTTTGCCCAATATATTTGCTTACATCATAAAATGTCTCCTGTAAGTTATTAATTGCTTCATTTATTAATTGTTTCATTAGTCGTACTCCTCTTTTAAATATTTAAACAAATTATAGTATATTTATTCGTTTTTTAAAAGCTAGTTTTTAAGACGTGTTTTCCTATCACCTTAATATGCCTTATAATTAAACTACTAACTGTTTTAAAGAAGGTATGCATAATGATTTACATAAAAAAATTCAATTTTTTAGGCGGTCGTATTATTAAAACAGGCATTGCCGTTTTTTTGACTGCACTCATTTGCCAGTCTATCGGCTGGCCATATATGCTCGCTGTTATTACAGCTATTGTTACGATTGAACCAACCGCTGCCGATTCTATTAAAAAAGCGTTCATCCGCTTTCCTGCTTCAGCAATCGGAGCTGCTTTTGCCATGCTTTACACATTTCTATTAGGAGTGACGCCGCTTACCTATATGCTTGTTGCTGTTTCTACTATTATATCCTGTTCTAAATTGCGTTTGCATGCAGGAACACTCGTTGCCACGCTAACAGGAGTGGCTATGCTGACGATTGTGCACGATCATTATTTCATCTCGTTTTTAATTCGCTTAGCGACCACCAGTATTGGGCTGCTTACTTCTTCACTTGTGAATATCAGCGTTCTTCCTCCTAATTATACACCGATTATTACGAGGGAAATTCAAAATCTCTCAAAACAAATGAGCAGCGTTTTACAGCAAAGAGGAAGCGAACTTTCCCAAGTACATGCTTGTCATAAACAAACAAAGCTTCAATTTCAGCAGCTTTCCGCTGAAATTGAAAAAATTGAGACGCTTTGTGAGTATCAGCGAAAAGAATGGAAGTTTCATCATTTCACTCGTACAGCTATGAGAAAATTCCACTATGAATATAAGAAACTTTCTCTTATGAGGCAGCTTGTCTACCATATTGGTAATTTAATTTACTTGCCTGCTCATCAGCTGCAAAGTGCAAGACATCAAGTAATATGGGATACATTCAATTCCTTTCATAACGTCTTACAAAATGAACAATATAAAAGCTCTTTGCATCATCAAACGCTTGTTTTGACTTTAAAACAAAGGTTTTGGGCACATAAGCAGGAAGAAAACAGAGGGGATCAGCCTTTTTCAACAGAAACAACAATGCTGTACGAACTGCTTGCAATTCACCATCTGCTTGAAGAACTACACCGTATTCATTGTTTGAAGGATCGATATAACTTAAATAACTCATCTGTCTCGCTTTCTTCATAAAAAAATCCTCACATATGTGAGGATTTTCTTGTTTACGAAACTTGTGACTCATCTTTCTTATATTCTTTCTCCCAGTAGTCTGCATTTTTAATTCCTAGCTTAACAGGATCAAACACAGGGTCTACCCCTTGTTTTTTCTGAGCTTCATAGTCTTTTAATGCAACTAACGCAGGCTTAGCTAAAATTAAGATAGCAATTAAATTTAGCCATACCATGATACCAAGCCCGACATCACCTAACGCCCAAGCTAGTGATGCTTGTTTAACTGAGCCGTAGAACGTAGCTCCTAGAAGGACAAGCTTTAATGCAAACATAGCCCACTTTCCGTTCTTTCCACGAGTTAGGTAAGCAATATTTGTTTCAGCAATGTAATAATAAGCCATAATCGTTGTAAACGCGAAAAAGAATAGGGCTACTGCCACGAAGCCAGCTCCGAATCCCGGCAACACTGTTTCAATAGCAGCTTGTGTAAATCCAGGCCCTGCTTCTACACCTGGTAAATTTGAAATAATAAATGAACCACCTGGTCCTTCCGTGTTGTACATGCCTGTGAATAAAATCATAAACGCTGTTGCTGAACAAACGAACAGTGTGTCAATATAAACCGAAAAAGCTTGTACAAGGCCTTGTTTCGCCGGATGTGAAACTTCTGCTGCAGCTGCTGCGTGTGCACCTGTTCCTTGCCCTGCTTCATTTGAATAAATACCGCGCTTAACTCCCCAAGAAACAGCTAAACCAACAATTCCTCCAAAAGCAGAATCTAATGCAAAAGCACTTTTAAAAATAAGAGCGATCACTCCCGGCAACTCGGAAATGTTCATGGCAATAATAATAAGAGCTAAAATAATATACCCAAGTGCCATAAAAGGGACAACGAATTGGGCCACCCCTGCAATACGCTTAACGCCTCCAAAGATAATAAAAGCAAGAATAATAACTAATCCTACTGCTGTAACCGTTGGACTAACGCCAAATGCGTTGTCGATGCCAAGCGCGATGGAGTTAGACTGAACGCCCGGCATTAAGATACTCATCGCAACAAGTGCTGCAATAGCAAATAAAATGCCATACCATTTCATACCTGTTCCTTTTTCGATATAGTACGCTGGACCACCTCGATATTGGCCATCTTGTTTAACTTTATAAATTTGAGCAAGTGTTGATTCGATGAATGCACTAGAAGCACCAATAAAAGCAACTGCCCACATCCAAAATACAGCTCCTGGACCTCCAAAAGCGATAGCTGTTGCAACTCCAGCAATGTTTCCTGTTCCGACTCGTCCCGACAGCGCTAAAGACAGGGCTTGGAAGGAAGAAACTCCTGCTTCTGAGCTTTTACCCTGAAACATCAGCATAACCATGTCTTTTAAGTGTCTTACCTGCAAAAACCTCGTTAAAATTGAGAAAAACAGGCCGATCGCAAGACACCCATAAATAACAGGTGTGCTCCATAGCACATTATTCAAACTCGTTACAAATTGCTCCAAACGATAACCCCCTTATTTTTTCATTCAGACTATTTTAAATTATAAGTTAAATTATAAATTTTAACAATAAAACTCTAAATTAAAACTTATTTTTAGTTAAAATACACAAAAAAACTTATAAAATCTTCAAAAACATCTAACGATAAACCGTTTACATTCCGTAATTATCGCTTTCAAAAGAGAGGTATCTGCACCTTTCTTCTCAGGAACACATAGGCTATAGGAGTTATTTTCTATTAGAAGGTGTGAAAAACAATGATGAGAATAGAGCCTTTATTTTATCGTCCTTTAGCTCTAGACCTTCTTTATGCGTGCGTCTTAGCTTATAAGCAATACGCACAGGGAGGCACATTTGATGTACCTGAAGGCTACCGGCTTATTAAATCGTTTAAAGCTTCTGCCGTAGGGGTGCAAGAATGGTTTGGTTTTATTTTAGAATCTGATGACTCTATCGTAATTGCCTTTCGAGGAACTCAATCTGAGGCAGACTGGATTACTGATGCTCGCATTAGGCAGCGCCCTTATCCATACAATCAACAAGCTGGTCTCGTTCACGAAGGTTTTTTAGCCGTTTACGAATCCTGCCGTGATGAAATTTTTGAAACATATCAGTCCCTTACCCCCAAGCCACTTTATATAACAGGGCATAGCCTAGGTGGTGCACTCGCTGCTCTTCATGCCTTAGATGTCGCCACAAACGCATCTTTTCCGGAAGTTACAATGTACAACTACGGAGCTCCTCGAGTAGGTGATCCTCAATTCGTTCAAACATACACAAATCTTGTTTCAAATAGCCGCTGTTTTGTTAACACGACGGATACGGTTCCTAAAATCCCTCCGAAGCGCCTTTATTCCCCTTCCACCAAGCAAACGATTTATTACGATCAAGATCCTCTGCAACTCTCGTTTACGATTCAAACAGGCTCTACCGTAGGGAATCATAATCCCCAAACATATAGTGTTGGTATTTGGATGATGTCGGACTATCCTATTTTGGTCCAAAAATAAAAAAACAGGCGGACTGCCTGTTTTTTTATGCACGAATTGCTGTTTTGATTTCTTCTATTTGTTCTTGATGACGCTTTTCATGATAGCCAATAAAATCAATCCACTGCTTTAAATCCATTAACCCAAACACAGGGTGTGGAAATGATTTTTGCTTTAGCTTGTCTTCACTTGCTGTTTCTTCTAGCTCTATTAAAGCTGCTCTTGA
This sequence comes from Priestia sp. P5_B4, assembly GCF_056400385.1. Lineage (NCBI taxonomy): Bacteria > Bacillati > Bacillota > Bacilli > Caryophanales > Bacillaceae > Priestia > Priestia sp. P5_B4. Next base: position 66,970 of record NZ_JBFULJ010000001.1, on the reverse strand, counting down.
TTCTGCCAGCTTACTCTTCATTTCTTCTAATGTCTGCTTTTCATTAGAAGGCGTAACTTGAGCCGGTGCATCTACTTTTCGCGAACGGTCTACCGCTAAATGAAACGGCTTATCTTCAGTTGGCTGATCCACACCGTTTTCTAACTGATCCTTTACACGTGAAACAATCATGCGCTCCATCAAATATAAATGTTCTAATACTTGCATAACGCTCCATGTATTAGATGCTGGCTGTTGATTTAATTGTTGATATGTTAATGATTCTACACTTCTCAATACATCATTTCGAAACTGTTCATTTTTATTCATTTTTCATCCTCCTCTAGGATTCCTCTAACTTATCGTATCAAAAAACTCTTCCATATAAAAAAGATATCCCTTTATTTAACCATGTTTTAGCTGCAATTGTTTCACGTGAAAAAATCACATTTTCTATTTGACATAGATCAACTGAGATGTTATATTTAGATTTCTGGCTTTTCTTTAAGAGCTGGACATAGTGAAAGTAACTTGAAAGGATGTATCGTACAATGCAAGGTAAAAATACTGGCATTCGACACATGTCTTTGAACAAAACTTATTCACACTGGATCGGCTTCGGAGCCGTAAGGATGCAAGAGAGGTAGGGCTTGCGTCGTTTAGGTTAATCGATCATGTGGAAAAACAAACCGCGGCAATGGATGAAATCCATGCAAGCACAATCAATGCTAATTGTGCCCTAACAACAACGAAACATACAAAAACCGTAATCATGGATTTTATAAAGAAAGTAATCATTTTGTTTTTACACTTGCAAAAGCAAGTTACTGATAAGAAACACAAACAAAAGCGAGCAGATGCATCTGCTCGCTTTTTTAATGATACTTTTTTATTTACTTTATCATTTCTTTTTTTAGCGGATCTTATAAAAAAGCCAAAACCAATGTGGTTTCGGCTTTTTTCTTATTGCTCTGCTAGTACATCAGCAAATGCTTTTGCATAAGGAGGAAGGTCTGGCGGACGGCGGCTTGAAATAATGTGGCCGTCGATTACGACTGCTTCATCATGCCAAATAGCTCCCGCATTTTCCATATCATCTTTGATTCCTGGCGTACTTGTTACGTTTCGGCCATCTAAGATTTTTGCAGAAATTAATACCCATCCTGCATGGCAGATTTGACCGATTGGCTTTTGCTGTTCATCCATATGACGAACCATTTCAATTACTTCAGGATAGCGGCGCAGTTTATCCGGCGCCCAGCCCCCAGGTACTAAAATAGCATCATATTCAGCTGGATCAACATCTTTAAACGCGTAGTCCGATACGGCTGGAACACCGTATTTCCCCATGTACGTTTCGTTTGCTTTTTCTCCAACTAAATGTACTTCTGCTCCTTCTTCTCGAAGACGTATCACTGGATACCATAGTTCTAGATCTTCAAAGTCTGCACTAACAAGCGCAATAACTCTTTTATTTTCTAAACGCATCGTAACACCTCCGCCATCAGTATAGCATGTTGGAGAATAAGATTGAAAATAAGGGACTAACTTGTACATAATTAAAGGATTTTTCAAGTGCTCTTCAGAAAATTTTTGTATGCCAAATGGTCTAATTTTATATTTCCACTTGACTAAGGACAAACATCACACTACAATGTGTAGTGTGATGTTCATAATGTTATAAAATTATCCAAATAAGAAAGACTTTCTGATTTAATTGCTACATTTCTTTTTTCGGGCTTTAACACTACATAATGTAGTGTTTTTCAAATACACTTAAAGGAGGAAGTAAAGTGAATAAAAACGTCGAAATTGGTTCACTTATTATTCGTTTAGTATTAGGTTTTACATTTTTAGTACACGGCTTTCAAAAATGGCAAGGCGGGATTGAAAATACAGTAGGGTTCTTCGATAGCTTAGGAATCCCTGGTTTCATGGCATATATTGTTGCAACCATTGAACTTGTAGGTGGGATTCTTATTATTCTTGGCCTAGCAACAAGAGTCGTATCTGCTTTATTTGTGGCAGTTATGCTTGGCGCCATTTTTACAGCCAAGCTTAAAAGCGGATTTGTTGGCGGGTTTGAATTTGATATTGCCTTAATTGCCATGTCTGCTCACTTATTTCTTGCAGGAAGCCAGTTCCTTGCTCTTGATGCAGTGGTATTCAAAAAGAAAGAAACTGCCTTTTCTCTTCAAGAAGAAAGCAGTAAATAAAAAAAGAAAGCTTATACTCTCCCAATATAAGCTTTAAAATTAGTCCCCGCCGTTTGAGGCGGGCTTTTTTTATATTTGCAGCAGCAAATTCGCAAATAAAGAAGAACGCTCGGACAACGTATCAATTTGAATATGTTCATATTCTGCGTGTATTCCTTTTCCGCATGCTCCTAATCCATCCAGCGTGGGAACTCCAATGGCCGCTGTAAAATTGCCATCACTTCCGCCGCCCACAGCTGCTTCTTCCAATTTCATACCCAGTTTCGCCGCGATTGACTGAGCGCATTCAAATAGCTCTTCCGTTTGTTTAGACTTGACCATCGGAGGACGATTCATACCTCCCGTTACTTCGAGCTTAATCCCTTTTAAAATGGGTGTTAAATTCAAAATAATATCCGTCATGCGTTTTGCTTCTTCTTCTGTAGAAACACGTAAATCCACGTGCGCTTCTGCATATTCCGGCACTACATTTGTACCGCTGCCTCCCGTAAATGTCCCAACGTTCACCGTTGTACCTTTTTCATAATCTGTTAAGCCCTGCAAGAAAATCACTTGGCGCGCCAGCTCTTCAATCGCATTGATTCCTTCTTTGTGGTGATTACCCGCGTGTGCTGCTCGTCCCCATACTTTTACGGTGAAAATCCCCGCTCCTTTGCGCGACGTTTTTAACGCACCTGAACCCGCCACCGCTGGTTCCGCTACTAGCACTGCTTCACTTCTTTGTGCTTCTTCTTCAATGTATTTTTTAGAAGAAATTGACCCAATCTCTTCATCCGAATTACAGAAAAACACAATTTTTTTATCGAGCGATAAGCCAAGCTCTTGAATCGCTTTAATCGCCCATATAGATTGTACAATGCCGCCTTTCATGTCTAAAATTCCCGGACCATACAGCTTGTTTCCCTCCGTTCTTAGACTCAGCCTCCCCTTTTCCCATACCGTGTCAAAATGACCGATAATTAAAAGCTGCTTTTCTCCTTCTCCAATCGTAAATTTCAAGTGGTTTCCTACTTCTTTTTCTTCTATGATTTCGTACCCTACCCCTAACCGCTTTTGAAACAGCTGCGTTAAATACATTCCACACTGATCTACTAACTCTTTACTGTAGGACGGTGATTCTTTTTTCACAAATCCAATTAAATCTTCAAGCATATCTTGTTCGTGTTCTTTTAAATAACTAAACACGCTTTGTTCTACCATTACCTGACTCAAATCAATTCCTCCTCCAAACAACCCCTGCTGCTTGCATTAAATGCTTTTATTTATTTTACGTATAACTATGTTCTACGTTTCACATAACGACCTTAAATTATCCTTAATTATAATGGTTTTCAGACAATTTTCCATCCTTTAAATACAGATAATACTTTAACTTATTCATAACCGACCGAAAATAGCCATAAACTTCAACAAATTCATACAAAAAAGCTTCAATCTTCAACAGATTAAAGCTTTCGTTTGACTAATTGACATTTATTTTAATATTTTTCCCTTTTGACTTCACACTCACAAAAACAAACATAGACACTAAAAAAATAAACAGAATAACGCCAACCATTTCAAAGTTTACTTCGGCCCATGGGTTAAAGAAAGTGAATGCTAAATAGAACGACACACCATACGCGAGGACAACAATAACCCAGCCCATCAAGCGGGAAGCAGATTGTCCAAATTTACTCGATTCATTCACCATTTTATGTACAATCATCGAATCGATTGTATCTGTAAGCATCATGCCAAACATAAACACTAGTCCCAACAAAAGCGGCGTATACTTGCCTGCGTTCCCTACAGCTAGAGACCACACGGCCGTTTGACTGACCGTTTCGGCTGCTAAAGCGAACAATGCCCCTACAAGAATAATTAAAAAAGGATTCGTTGTTCCTTTTGCGATTTTCGGAATAAACTTCCCTTTTAATCCGCTCAGCTGAAACTCTTCTTCTTTATTTTTAGTTCGAAGCAAATGATATGTGTTTAATGTTCCAATCAGAAAGAGAGAGATAATGGATACCCAAGATGCAAAATGATCGAAATATGATGGAAACGTAAAATTCTTCATCACCACGCCCAGCACCCCGGCCGTGACGGCCACCATTCCTCCATGACCTAGTGAAAACAGCGTTCCAACCCACGGGGCAAAACGGCTGCCCATTCTCCAATTATATCGGGTCTGGCCATCAATAAAAGCTAAGTGATCTGCATCCAATCCGTGCCTGATTCCTAATAAAAAGACAAGTAAAAAAACTGATAAACCTTCCATTTCCTACACTCCTTTTTTTAAAATAAAACGTAAAAAAGCCTCAATTCTATAGAAATTGAGGACGTATCGGCATATGAAAATAAACAGCAATTGCTCACTGCGTACCTTGATACACCGCCTCTTTCCTAGAAGAGTCAAGTGTACAGAATAGGTAGGTCTCCTGGCTTGAGATCATCATTTTCTACCGCCTTCCCCATTTTGAGTGACGATAAGATAGAAAACTCCCTGTTTACAGTGGCTGGACCGCTCGAGATTTGCACTCAATTCCCTGTTACCTCTTACGCTATGTAAGAGCACCTAAACTGTGCGAATGATTCATTTTCTTCCTCATTATACTAGTACCGCTTACAAATGAATAGAGAAAATTCAAATAAAAAAGCCCTGCTAAGCTTTACATGCTTAGCAGGGCTTTTTAAAGCAATTAAACTACTTCTACCGTTACGTCTACGTTGCCGCTGATTGCTTTTGAATACGGACAGTATGAATGAGCTAGGTCTACATATTTTTTCGCTGTTTCTAAATCTAAGCCTTCGATATGTGCTTCAAGCGCTACTCCAATTTTCACTCCTTGATCAGCTTTATCAGGAAGCAGCTGAACAGTAGCTTTTACTTCACTGCTTTTGATTTCTACGTTATGTTTTTTCAACATAAATTCTAACGCGCTGTTGAAACAAGCACTGTATCCAGCTGCAAACAGCTGCTCTGGGTTTGTTGCTGTTGTTGCTTCTCCACCAAGCGCTGGAGGTGTTGCAACGTCTAAGTTAAAGATGTTATCTAAAGAGTGAACTTCTCCTGTTCTTCCACCTGTGTTAACGACTGTTGTTTCATATAAAGCTTTCATGTATAAACCTCTCCTCTTTTTCATTAATTTTATTAAAAGTTTTTTATTTATCGTTTCCGTTATTTAATTGTACGCAATTTAATTTTAAAAAACAAGTATTAAATACATTAAAAATTTCCCAATAAAAAAAGCCGCGTATTTGCGACTTTTTCTTAATAATATTGAGACTGTTCGTCATAAGCTGATTTTCGAAAGATAGACAAGTTGGTAATGGTCCTCATCAGTTTCGTATTAAAAATAACATAATGAATAAACAGCGCCAGCACGCAGCCTAAAACGGCTCCTGTTAACACATCGAATGGATAATGAACGCCAACCCATACGCGTGAAAAGGCAATGAGTACGCCCATGACAACCCACATGCGCCCTGAACGTTTGAAATGCAGCCAAATGGTAAAAGTGATAACTAATGCAGATGTAGCATGATCGCTTGGAAATGAAGAATTTGCGGCGTGATCAACAAGCTGATTCACGTGGTGAGAGATAAACGGACGATCTCGATAAGCAAATAAACTAATCACTTTATTGATAATGACTCCTGTGGCACAAGCACACAAAGCTTGAAATGCTACAACACGGCTGCCGTTTTTATTAATAAGTAAAAACAAGCCGAGTAAAACGATAAGTACATACTGGGCATAATCTGCAAAGAATACCATCAGCGAATCTAGAGGCTTTACGTGTGAGGCATACTGATTCACCGCGTGGAAGATGGTATAATCTACTGAATTAATAGCTGATAACATAATCGAAATCCTTTCTTATTTTTAAATGTCATTAGCTATCTTATCAGTTTCTTGAGAAAATGAACATGTTTTTGTCAGAAGCTTCCTAACTGGTATTTATAAATAATGTATTCAGACTGAGTAGTAAACCAACGGACTTTCGCCCATTAACTCACCTGTGAGTGATCCACAATATTTTTTTGCAAAAAGATTTCCTCTAAAGAAGGTTCTTCGACGTGAACTTGATAAATGTCGATGCCGCATTGAATCAATTCGCGAATAATAAGAGGAATATTTCTTTCTTTTTGAAGCATCACTTTTGTGTACATGTGATGGTATTCAACTTCGGGACTCAACGTACGGAAAAACTGTTGAATATATTCTTTATGACTGCTTGGGTAGGGATCATGTTTAATCATCACCGTTTTTTTCGCTTGATATTGAAAGCGCAGCTCTTCCATTGTACCTTCTATTAAAATGACCCCATTTTTCATAATCGCTACACGTGTACAAATCTTCTCAACTTCATTTAAATTATGAGACGTCATAAAAATTGTCTTGCCTTGATTTTGGAGTTCTCTTATTAGTTCATGAATGTGAAGAGCAGATTCAACATCTACTCCAGAAGTTGGTTCATCTAAAAAGATAAGATCTGGGTCTGCTACAATTGCTTGAGCAATTCCTAACTTCTTTTTCATTCCAAATGAAAACTTTCCAACTTTCTGATGCTCATGTCCTTCTAATCCTACTTTCTTCAGTACAATACTACAGTGTTCTTTCGAAAAACGATGGCCGTTTATCTTTAAAAAATAGCGCAAATGATTGAGCGCTGTCATCTCATCATAAAAGTTAGCATAGTCAGGAAGCACACCTATTTTCTTCTGAAGCTCTAAATCAATATCACTCTGTCCCAGCAGCGTAAATTCTCCTGCTGAAGGAAATGAAACGCCGGTAAGCATATTAATAAATGTAGACTTTCCTGCTCCGTTTCTTCCTAAAAATCCGTAAGTTTCCCCTTGTGGTACCTGTAAATTAATACCGTTAACAACTGTTTTAGATCCATATTTTTTAGTTAATTTACTTGTTTCAATAGCATACATATTATACTTCTCTCCTTTTAAAACTCCAAAGTGCCGTACATAAACAAAGTGCTGCAAAAATAAGAAGAACTGTTAGATACCCTTTCTCCAGCTTTAAATAGTAGTAGGGTGTCACATACTTAAACCATGCAATGTACGCTTTTGATGAAAATATGCTCCACACGCTCAGTACCGGTAGAACAAACGATAAAATAATTGATAAAAACATAGTATGAGTTGGGCTTGGCATTAAAGCTGAAAGCATTAAAACAAATGAAATGATACAAACGGTGAATAGCAGGCACTCTAAAAATATATAAAAAGAAAAATGATGCGAAATAAACACAATCAGTAGAAATGAAATAGAGATACAAACAAGCCAGAAACAGCAAATACCTAAGAATTTTCCTAGTACAATACGCTCTCTTGATGTTTTGGTAACTAAAAACCTTGCTGTTCTTGTTTTAATTTCTTGATTAATAACATTATGAGAAAGACTTGAAATAAATAAAGGTCCGAACCCGAGAAGCATCACCAAAATTCCCCCGTTGGCTCCATCTTGAATCTGTGCACTCGTCAGTTGACCTCCAAGTTGACTAACTATATGGGCTATTCCATAGGAAGCACCGCATACGATTAAGATAACGATAATTGATTTAATACTTTTAAATAAGCTTTGAAACTCTTTTACACTAATAGCCCACATTTTTAAAATCTCCTTTTAAATAAATTTGACTGCTATCATCCAACAAAAGGATGATTTACTTCCGCCGGTAAGGCTTTTTTTTCTTTGGGCTTTCCACTCCAAGAAAAATTTGTCCATATACGCAGTAGCTTTTCCACCGGTCCAGTTTGAAATTTTTGCACGTACATATAGCTGCTGATAAGCTGAATTCCGTAAATACCTATGCAGACAAAAATCCCTGCAATCATGCCGAGCTTTCCGAAATAACCTAATCCGTAACCGTAAAAAATCGTCGTGCATATGACCGTTTGCATTAAATAATTACTAAGCGATATCCTGCCTACACTTTCAAAAGCCTTTATCAAAAATGACTTCTCGTATTTCGCATATAACCAAGCAAAGCCTGCAATATAACCAAGAGATAGAAGACTTCCACCTAACATATGTGTAGAACCAGCCCAATTCGCATCTGGCCATACGTACATAGTCCCTTTTAACAGCAAGCCAAGCGGAATCAGCGCGGCTGCCCAACGGCCATACTGTTTTTGATTAGCTGAAACATCGTAAAACCACTTTTTCTTTCCTGCATACATACCAAATAAAAACAAAGCGCCCATTATAAATGGCGTAAACAAGAAGGCAAAAGCAAATTTATATCCTGCTATATTCATCGGATCAACATTGTTGCGGTGGTCTTTAATCTGTTCATAAGTTCCACTTCCATACACATGAATCGTATCTTTTACATATGTCGTAAGCGTTTGTTTATCGCTAAGAAGATACATATTATCGTTTAATGAACCGTATCCGGATGCTCCTGTAAGGACCAGCAAAATCGATGCCCACACCAAAAGTGTTTTGGCTTTACGCTTTAAAAAGAAAAGTAGTAAAAATACTCCCATCATTCCGTAAAATGTAAGAATATCTCCTTCCCATAAAAACACTCCATGCAGTAAGCCAAACCCTAGAAGTAGAAGAAAACGGCGAAAGAAATGCCTTTTTACCCCTAGCTTCCTTCTTTCTAAGCTTTCTTTCATCTTCACCATTGAATAGCCAAATAAAAAGGTGAAAATCGGTATAAAACTTTCCTCTACCGCGACTTTTAAAAAGACATAGGCTGCTGAATCACTTGGTGATAGCGAGAAGAGATGAATCATATCCTTTCCGTAAATGCCATATTGAAAAATCAGCATATTCGCTAGTAAAATACCAAACAAGCTGAATCCTCTCATACTATCAATTACTTTAACCCGCCTAAAATCATTACTCATCCTTTTAACTCCTTTACTATGTGTCTGTGCATTTAGTATATGAAATGAAGTTTTCAAGAAAATAACCAGGAGATTATCTTTTCCTTAACATTTTCCAATTTTGTTAATCTTTTCGTAATGTTCTTATGCTAAAATCGAATACGTATGAAATGAAACAGAGGTGATTTACGTTGGAAGATGCGTCTATATTGCTAGTTGATGATGAAATTGCCATCGTCAAAATGCTGGAGACAGTATTAAAAAAAGAAGGATTCAACCAAATTTATAAAGCTCACACCGCTCAAGAAGCGCTGGATGTTTTACATAATCAAACAATTGATATTATTTTGTTGGACGTAATGCTTCCCGATCAAAGCGGATTTGATATCTGTCCTAAAATTCGTGAGCTCTCAAACGCGTATATTTTATTCATAACAGCCAAAGTATCCGACCTGGACGTACTAACGGGTTTCGCCATGGGAGGAGACGACTACGTAACTAAGCCGTTTAATCCTTTAGAAATTGCGGCACGAATTAAAGCACGACTGCGCAGAAAGCAAGCGCTGACTGAAGGAACTTCTATAAGAACGGAACCACAATCGTCAAATCGCTATGAGTTTGATCGTTTTACTGTAGATGAATCGGCAGGAGAACTCATTGTGGACGGTCAAACGGTTTCTTGCCCCGCACAAGTGTTTTTATTGCTTCTTCACTTTTGTAAAAATATGAATATTGTTCTTTCTAAATCACAGCTTCTTGAAGCCGTCTGGGGATATAATCAGTTTGTAGACGATAATACAGTAACCGTGCATATTCGAAGAATTCGAGAACGAATTGAAGATAATCCTAGCAACCCAAAACATTTAGTTACGGTACGAGGGCTTGGGTATAAATTAGTGAACGGAAAAGCGCTATGAAATCCATTAAAAGAAGGTTGACCTTTCATTTTTCATTTCAGTTTATTGCGATTATTGCATGTGTTTGCTGCGTTCTTTTTTGCGCTTTAATGTTTCTAGCTTATTACCTTTCAAAGCAAGATATAAAAAGAGACTTACCCTCTGGATCACTTAGCGTGTTAACGGGGGATACAACAGTTGAAGGTGGAAAAGCAACCGTTTCAGATGATTTAGCAAAACAGCTTAAACAAGAAGGACTATGGTACCAAGTACTGAACAAACAAGGAAAAGTAATTGGAGAAATTAACTCCCCAAAAGACTTACCTAAGCACTACGGTCTTTCAGAGTTATTAGAAATGGATAAAACCAAAAAATTTAAAGGCTATAATGTAGTAACAGAACTTGATACCTTTTTGACTACACCTACTTATTATATTTTGGGCTATAAAAGTGATTTAAAAGACCAGCTATATGCTTTGTATGCTGAATACAATAAAAAAAGTGTGCCTCCCAAAAGCGATATCCCTCTTATCAAAAAGGCGTTAAAAGAAAAAGATGCTTCGCTTCAAATTTTAAATGAGAAAGGTGATATCTTAGCTTCAATTAGAATGTCTAAAGAAAAAACACGTTACGATCCTTTAGAAATTATTTCCCGAAAAATTGAACAAGATAAATATGATTCAACAGCTACTGTATTCCATGATCCAAAGAAGAAAATTTCATGGGTTTTTTACACTCCTAATAATTACCACAGTATAACCGATGAATCTATTATTCGAAAAGCTTGGATGATCTCCATCATCGTGGCTGTTTCCGTTCTTATAGCCACCATCGCTTTCTCCATCTGGAACGCTTTTCGCTACGGCGGACCCTTACTTCTCTTCACCAGCTGGCTCGGGCGCATGGGAAGCGGAAACTATTCAGAAGTGCTAACACAAAAAGAGCGGAAGCGCGTCTTTCGGAAGAATGGAAAAGTACGCTTTCAATATCGTCTGTATTCAGAAGTAATCACCGCTTTTTATGAGATGGCGGAGCAGCTTAGCTTAGCTGAAAAAGAACGAAAGCAGCTAGAAACTACTCGCGAAGAATGGATGACGGGAATATCACATGATTTGCGCACACCTCTTTCGACGATTCAAGGATATGGGCATATGCTTGAAAGCGGCCATTACAATTGGAACGAAGAAGAGTTAAAAGAAATTGGCCAAACACTCCGTGATAAAAGTGAATACATGGTGGAGCTTGTAGAGGATTTTTCATTGGCCTTTAAGCTTAAAAATAACGTGGTTGTTTTAGAAACAAAAAAAGTAGACGTTCATCAACTACTTCAGCATATTGTTTTAAAATTCGTTAACGATAGAACCATTGAAAATGTTCACTTCTCTTATGTGCCCGCTCATCTTCAACCTTTTATTCAAGCTGACCCGCGCTGGTTTGAACGAATGCTTGATAATTTAATTTTTAATGCTATTAAACATAACCCTAAGAACACTACCATTACAATTTCGACCGCGATAAAAAGTGACCGCGTCTTGATTACGATTCAAGATGATGGAATTGGAATGGATGAAGAAACGCAGAAAAATTTATTTGACCGCTATTACCGCGGCACAAATACAACGGAAAAAACAGAAGGTGCTGGACTTGGCATGAGCATCGCAAAAGCTATTTGTGAACTTCATAAAGGCCATATCGAAGTAAGATCTACTCTTCACGAAGGCACTGCCATTATCTTGCACCTTCCTCTTTCAGCAGATCAGCAGCCGGACTAACCTCCGGCTGTTTTTATACACCTCCAATCTCTCCGTGCTATAATGTACGCAACTATACATAGACACAAGGGGGAATTTTTGTTGAGTAAAGGCAGAATTTTAATAGTAGAAGATGAGCGCAAAATTGCTCGTTTAATTCAGCTCGAGCTTGAACATGAAGGGTACGAAACGGGCATGGCTTACACGGGAACAGAAGGATTGGCAGAGTTTCAAGAACACGATTGGGATTTGCTGCTTTTAGATGTGATGCTTCCTGAACTGAGCGGACTCGAAGTACTTCGTCGCATTCGAGCAAATGATGATCAAACGCCCGTTATCTTATTAACAGCTCGAGCCGCCCTTCCTGATAAGGTAAGCGGACTAGATTTAGGAGCAAACGACTACATTACAAAGCCTTTTCAAATTGAAGAGCTTTTTGCACGCATTCGCGTATGGCTTCGCCATCCTGCATCAACATCGACTCCTGAACAAGAAACAGCCACTCTTCAACTAGGCAATTTAGTCGTTAACGAAAAAACGCGAGAAGTTACGCGTGAAAATGAAGCTATTGAGCTGACTCCTAAAGAATATGACTTACTTGTCTATATGCTTCAAAACAAAAATCAAGTGCTGAGCTTTGAACAGCTTCTTACAAACGTTTGGGGATTTGATTATTACGGAGACACAAATATTGTATACGTATACATTCGTTATTTACGTAAAAAGATTGATGCTTCATTTTCAACTCCTTACATTCAAACAGTGCGCGGCGTTGGCTACATGCTGAAGGAGTAGCTTATGAAACTACAAACAAAGATTATTCTTACATCAACTGCGCTGCTTTTTATTCTGCTAGTAATTGCAAACAGTTCGATTTACTTCATTTTCAAGAAGACCATGGAAGACAACGCCATTGAACGTTTGCAAGCAGAAACAAGCAATGTAACAAATGGGCTAAAGCAAACGAGTGCGACGGTTAAACAAGCCAACTTGCTTCGTGCCTATTTGCCTCCTAACGGAATGATTCGTATTTTACCCAAATCCGGCAGTCCTTTAGTTGTATCCGTTACGGATCAAACGAAAGAGCTTCAGGACTTACCTTATTCCTATTATTCAAATGAACAAACAAGCATCAAAGAAGATGACGGCCATCTATACGCGATTTCACACACCCCTGTCATTTGGACGAACGGTGAAGTTGTTTCTTTGGAAGTCATGGAACAACTGGCAGATGTGGAACAATCTCTGCAGACATTAAAATTTATCTTGCTCATTGCCTCTCTTGTTATATTAATTCCAACTATATTTGCTGGACGGCTTTTAAGTAAAATTATTTTGCGGCCTATCAAATCTCTTATTCATACTATGGAAGAAATTCAAGTGTCTCGCACATTCAAAAAAATTGACCTCTCTGCTCCTTCTAAAGATGAGTTAGATCAAATGGCCAACACCTTCAATAATATGATGGATTTATTAGAGGAAAACTATAAAAAGCAAGAGCAGTTCGTATCCGATGCTTCTCATGAATTAAAAACACCCCTGACCGTTGTAGAAAGCTATGCCAATATGCTAAAACGATGGGGAATGAAGCGTCCAGATATTTTAGAAGAAGCCATCGAAGCCATTCACTCTGAGTCTTTACGCATGAAACAGCTTACGTCTCAAATGCTGGTGCTTGCGAAAGATGAGTCTCAGTGGGAGATTCACATGGAACACGTAGATGCGGCGGCCGTCTGTAACCAAACAATCAAGCATCTAGAACAAGCCTTTGAACGAACCATTTATTTAAATATAAAAACGGATCATCCCGTCGTAACAGCGGATGAAAAACGCTTAAAGCAACTGCTATACATCCTCTTAGATAATGCCATTAAATATAGTGAAAAAGCGGTAGAGGTAACCATAACAAGAAGCGAAAGCTTTATGATTACGGTCACAGATCAAGGAATTGGCATTCCAAAAGAAGACTTATCCAACGTGTACGAACGCTTTTTTCGTGTAGATAAAGCAAGAAATCGAGAAACCGGTGGTTCTGGACTTGGATTATCCATTGCTCGAAAGATTGTAGAAGCTCATAGCGGGCGTATTGAGATTAACAGCCAAGAAGGAAAAGGGACATCAGTAACGGTTTCCTTTCCTCTTTGATTTCTCGCCTTTTCTTAGAGATTTTTAAGAATCGCCTGCTATACTACTTTTTAAGATACTGGAGGTGAATGTATGAAGAAAACGGTGCTTTTTATACTTATTTTTCTTGCTGTTGGTTCAGCTAGCTTTTACGGAATAGCAAAAGCAGTGAATCGGCCTGATACAATTTTATCGGAATCGGACGTCAGCAGTATGATTCAGCAAAAATATGGCGGCACTATTGAAAATGCAAGCTTTTCCCAAAAAGATGATGAACCGATTTATCGAATCACTTTGCTTAAAAATGATATTCCATATCACATCACAGTAAATGGAGAAAATGGAGAAGTCCAGTCATTAATCAAACAAAAAGTAGAGAAACAAACGTCTACTCAAACTAAAAATAATATAGAAGAAGAGCAAAAAAAGAGCGAGCAGCCACCAGTTTCTCTTACATCCGACGAGCCTCTCATTTCAATGGAACAAGCAAGAGACATTGCTTTAAAAAAAGTAAAAGGAACGTTTTCCTCAGTTGAAATAGAAGAGGAAGAAGGCCAAACCTTCTACGAAGTCGAAATTGATCAGTCTAAAACAAGAGAAGCTAAAGTGATGATCAATGCTTACTCCGGACATGTAGATTCCATCACCTATGAAAATGACGATGATTAAAAGTACAGCGGAAAGCTGTGCTTTTTTTATCTATTTTTATTTATTTCTAAGAAAATTTTAAACTTCTTCTTCTTTTCCTTTAAAGTTCATTGGCTAAGATAGTCTTAACAACAAATCGAGGAGGCCATAACATATGAAAGTTATTACAACCGTTTTAGCCAGTGCAGTACTAGTCGGTGGATTAGGTGCAAGCGCATATGCAATGACAGACCAGTCCAAAAGCAATAATAAGAAGCAAACCACAACGATTGAAGAAGCAAAGGCAAAAGACATTGCCCTTCAAAAAACAGATGGCGGCGACATTACAAATATCCAATTAGCCATAGATGACGGCGTTAAACAATATGAAATAGACATCACAAAAGGTAATAAAGAATACGATGTAGACATTGACAGCAGCAGCGGTAAAATCATTGAATTTGATGAAGAGCAAAAAGACGATGAAGATGAGAAAGAAGAGAAACTTCAAAACGTTTCCCCTGCTATTTCATTAGATCAAGCGATAAAAACAGCTTTAAAGAGTGCTAAAGGAACGGTCAATGAAACGGATCTAGATCAAGAAAACAACCGTTTAGTATATGAAATTGAAATTGACACAGCCGATAAACGTGAAGCAACTGTTTCAGTAGATGCCAAAAACGGCGGCGTGATCAGTGTAGAACTAGATGATTAATAGAAAAAGCACACTCCAAAAGGAGCGTGCTTCTTTTTTTATACCGCTAATTTAATAACCGTTAATACAATACCAATCAAGAATCCACATAGAGCTCCGTTCACTCGAATCCACTGCAAATCTTTTCCGACATTGTTTTCCATCATATCCACAAGTGTTTCATCATCTAATTTATCTAAGTTTTCCTGAACAAGCTGTCCAATTTTCGAATGATTCTCTTCTACAAAGCTCATGATTTGCTTTTGAATAGCCGTATCAATTGCTTCTTGACGCTGTGCATCCTCTTCAAGAGCATTCAGCCAGCTCTCTACGTAAGGAACGGCGTAGCTTTTCATAAATTCAGGGCTTTCAATGAATGCTGTCACTTTCGCTTTCATTTTATCGACGATTTCTGTTAATTTGTTCGTTACATTTAATTCATGAATCGTTTTTTGTTTCCATGCTTCTAATTTTCCAAGAAGTTCTTCATTCTGCTCCAAGCCTTGCAGCTCTTTTCTAATTCCATTGACCAAAGCAAGGCGGTATTCATCATCTTCGTTACGAAGACGCCCTGTAATAGAAAGCAATAAATTTTGCAAAATAGACCCTAGCTTCTCTTCATTAATCATGCTTTGAAATGATTTGAGAGCAAATTGTAAAATCCCATCAAGCTCAATATTATCAAGCGCATTTTTAGCAATACTTCCGAGCTGATACTGCGTTTCTTCTTTTTTAATCCAGCTCTCTCCTTTATTTAAAAGAACATCAAGCGCTTTTTCATCATACTGATTTTTTACCACTTCTCCAACAATCGAATGCACAATAGGCTTTAACTCTATTGCTGAAAGCGATGATTTGAGCTCTTTTTCAATAATAGGAACGACTTTCTCTGTATCCACACGATTAATCGCATCAACAAGCAGTGCTGTTCCTTTTTGTTGAATTGTTTCCGAATGAACACCTTTTCGAACAATCGGAAGCAAACGCTTTGTAAATGCAATTCTTTTTACTTTTTCTTGAATACTTTCTTTTGACAGCCAGTCGTTTTCAAGCGTTGAGACTAGCCCTCTTGTAATACGCTGTCTGTTTTTAGGAAGCAGCGCAGTGTGTGGAATAGGAATGCCTAAAGGGTGACGAAAAAGAGCTGTAACGGCAAACCAATCCGCTAATCCGCCGACTAATCCAGCTTCGAACCCACCTTGAAGCAACCGACCCCAAATTGAATCACCAAAAGGCATTGTGGCAACGAAGCCCACTCCCATAATCGCCAAAGAAATCACGGCTAAGTGCTTTGATTTCTTCTTTGGGTTTGTTGTAAATACATTATTTGATTCCATTATAGTCCTCATCCTTTATTTATTTAACTAAACATTTCATCTAGAAATATGTAACGTGATACAGAAACTTCCACAAAAAAAAGAAAGACAAGCTTTTACCCTCGTCTTTCTAGTATATTGCCTTTTTGCTATACTTCAAACTTTTTTTCTTTTCGACTTTTATTAATAAATGAAAAAATGAGGAGTACGACCAAGATAACCGCACATACGCTTGATCCAATCACATTGTTTTTATTAAACATAAACGATACAAAAATAACAAGCAGTGCTGCTGTTGCAAAAAGCGTTGTATAAGGAAACCACTTTAATGCGAAAAACGGCTTTTCTTTATACCCTTTACGCAGCTTTAATTGAGCTAAACAAATGCTTACCCAAATAAGAATAATCGTGAAGCCCGGAATGGTCATTAAATAACTAATTACATTATCCGGTGTTTTATAAGCTAAAAACACACCCATTAAAATACAAACAGCCGTAATCATTAAACCATTAATCGGAATACCGTTTTTTGAAACTTTTAAGAAGCGCTTTGATGCTTCCCCGCTTTGAGCCATAGCATAGAGCGTACGCGAAGTTGCATACATCCCTGAATTCGCTGCTGATAAAACGGCCGTTAATAAAACGAAGTTCATAATATGAGCCGCACCCGGCAGTCCGGTGATACTAAACACTTGGACAAATGGACTGTCTTGTCCTGATACAGAATTCCAGGGCATAAGGCCGCAAATAATTAAAATAGGCAAGATGTAAAAGCCAATCACTCGCCATACTGAGCCTTTGATCACTTTCGGTAACACGTTTTTCACATCTTTTGTTTCCGTTACGGCCACACCAATTAATTCAGCTCCGCCGTAAGAGAACATCACAATTAAAAAGGCACTCAGCACACCGCTCATGCCGTGAGGAAAAAAGCCTCCATGAGCCGTATAATTTGCCCAGGGGTTTTGCACATCACTTGGAATCACACCGAATAAAATGAAAGCTCCCAAAATGATAAAAGCAGTAAGAGCAATTACTTTAATACCGGCAAACCAAAACTCAATTTCTCCGTAATACTTCACTTGAAATAAATTCATCCCTACAATTAGCACTGCACAGAGAAAGCTTAAGAGCCAAAGAGGTACAGAAGGGAACCAAAACTTCAAAAAGCTTCCTCCCGCAAGCAGTTCAACAACTGTCACGACAATCCAGTTCACCCAGTACAGCCACCCTACAATAAAAGAGGTTTGCGTACCGAATGCCTTATGCACTAAATTTTGTACGTTCATATTCGGATAGACAATTGCCATCTCCGCCAATGCTGTCATTACAATAAATAAGATAAGACCGCCAAATAAATACGCCAGTACAACACTTGGTCCTGCAATACCTAGCGTATCAGCACTGCCTTTAAAAATGCCTGTCCCAATCATACCGGCAAGCGCAATGAGCTGCACATGACGAGGCAACAGACCTTTTTTTAAATTTTGATCTTGTTTTTCCATGATGCCCGTCCCTTCTGTTCATTTTACGTGTTAGTTTAACCAAATCACTTCTTGCGCAAAAACCCCTACCGGATATTCAGTAGGGGGTGAACCAACACTGTTTTTCTTCTCTATGATGAATGAAAATGATCTGATTTTACCACTGTTACTTTAGTCATTTTATGCGTTGAATCAATACATTGTCAATGTTATTTATTTTCCAAAAATAAAGTCAAAAGAGTATCTACACCCTTTTGACTTCTAGTCTTCTTGCAATGATAGATAAAGCATAGTTTACAATAAAATACATCATCGCGATGATCAAAAACATTGGGACTACGTAGCTTTGTTTCTGTCCGTAAATGATTTGAGCGTTATGCAGCAAATCAGGAAGTGCGATCACTACTGCAAGCGACGTATCTTTTAATAAGGAAATAAATTGACTAACTAAAGGAGGCACCATTCTCCGCAAAGCTTGGGGCAGCACAACGAAACGAAGCGTTTGATAATAGTTTAAACCTGATGATCGCGCCGCTTCGATTTGTCCTTTTTCAATTGATTTTAATCCGCTTCGGATAATCTCTGAAATCATAGCAGATTCAAATACAGTAAGGGCCACAATCGCTGCTGACGTAATTTCCATATCAATTCCGATTTCAGGTAAAGCAAAGTATGTAAAAAAGATGATTAAAAGCAGCGGCAAATTCCGGATAATTTCTACGATAAAAGCAAGTACATGAGACAGAACTGGAATACGGGCATACCTTAAAATACCTACTATACTTCCAATAAGAAAACTTAATACAATCGAAATGAATGCTACTTTTAAAGTGACCCAAAATCCTTCCATTAAGAAGGAAAGGTGATCAGGAGAATAAGCACCCATAAAATCCATCACTTTCACTCCTTTCAGCTTGTTTTACCAAGACGTTTCTCAAGATAACCAACTCCTAAGCTTAACGGAATCGTTAGAACTAAATAGAACAGAGCCACAAAAATATACACATCAAACACTACGTAAGTTTGAGAAGAAACAAGATCTGCCTGATACATTAAATCAAAACCAGCAACAATCCCTAACACCGATGAGTTTTTGACTAAATTAATGAATTGATTCCCAAGAGGAGGAATGACGATTTTAATGGCTTGAGGCAATACAATGAACCGCATCGCCTGACCGTACGTAAGGCCAGATGAACGTGCCGCTTCAAGCTGCCCTTTTGGAACTGCCATAATTCCCGCTCGTATGGCTTCGGCTATAAAAGCTGCCGTATAAATAGTTAGTCCCAGCACTCCGGCCGCTGTACCGCTGATTCCCGCCACAATAAAAATAAAAAAGACGATAACCACAAGGGGAATATTTCGAATGAACTCTACATAGACCGTACCAATTACATTTACTATTTTGAGAGGGGCTATTCGCATTACCGCAATGATTGTACCAAGTACAAAACTGGCCACTAAAGCAATCAGACTGGCGATAATGGTGTACTTAAAACCTTCTAAATAAAGATCCATATTGTTCGTCAGAATTGAAAAATCCAACAATTTTCTTCCTCCTTTCAACTAAACAAGCAGGATGAGCATAATGCTGCTCATCCTGAGAAAAGAAAACTGTACGCTTATTGTTTGATCCACTTGTCGTGAATTTCATCATATTTTCCAGAGTCTTTTATCTTTTTAAGCGCATCGTTTAATGCATCTACCAGCTCTTTGTTTCCTTTTTTCACAGCAATGCCATAAGGCTCTTCTGTGAACGGCTTTCCTACCAATTCATAAGAAGGATCTTCATCAGCCATTCCATAAAGAATCGCATCATCAGTTGTTAAAGCATCTCCTTGCTTAGATTTTAAAGCTGTAAATGCTTCTGCATAGTTTTCAAACTCTAATACCGTTGTCTCTGGTGCTTTTTCACGAATATTAATAGCTGAAGTTGATCCTTTAACAGCCAACACTTTAGTACCTTTCTTCAAATCATCAACGCTTTTAATTTTACTGCCTTTTTTCACAAGAAGAGACTGTCCGGCTTGGAAATATACATCCGTAAAATCTACTTCTTTTTTACGTTCGTCTGTAATAGTCATTGTCGCAACAACAGCGTCAATATCTCCTTTTTGAAGAAGAGGAACCCTTGTTTTGGACGTAACTTCTTTAAATTCCACCTTGTTTTCATCGCCTAAAATCTCTTTAGCCAGCTGCTTAGAGATATCAACATCAAAACCTTCTACTTCACCCGTCTTTGGATTCTTTAAGCCAAACAAACGCGTATCATTTTTAACTCCAATAACGATTTTCCCTCGGTCTTTGATTTCAGTGAGCGCATCTTTTTTAGCTGATGATCCACTCGTTTCTTCACTTTTCCCTCCACAAGCTGCTAACATCATAGCCGCTGCTAATGAAAGCATAGCTGCCTTTAAAAACGTTTTTGATTTCTTCATATTACTCCCCCTATTAAACAATTAATGATTTAAAATACGGCTAAGAAATAAACGTGCCCTTTCTTCTTGCGGGTTTTCGTAAAACTCAGCCGGAGTTGCCTCTTCTAAGATTTTTCCTTGATCCATAAATACAATGCGGTCCGCTACTTCTTTCGCAAACCCCATTTCATGAGTTACAACTACCATGGTCATTCCTTCTTTAGCCAATGTTTTCATGACATCCAGCACTTCTCCAATCATTTCTGGATCAAGAGCAGAGGTAGGCTCATCAAAAAGCATAATTTCTGGTTTCATCGCAAGTCCCCTCGCAATAGCTACACGCTGCTGCTGGCCGCCTGACAGCTGGGACGGGTAGGTGTTAGCTTTTTCACCGATTCCGACTTTATTTAAATAGTATAGGGCTGTCTTCTTAGCTTCTTCTGACGACTGTCCCAATACTTTCATAGGTGCTAAAGTGATATTTTCTAAAACTGTTTTATGCGGATATAAATAAAAATGCTGAAACACCATACCTATATTGCGGCGCAGTTTATTAATATTTGTTTTTTTATCTGCGACCAATATATTATTTACCGTTAACTGTCCGTTAGATATTGTTTCTAAATAATTTATGCATCGCAGCATCGTGCTTTTACCTGAACCCGAAGGTCCAATTACGACGACAACCTCACCTTTTTCAATTGTTAAATTGATATCTTTTAATACGTGAAAATCACCGTAATATTTATTCACTCCGTCAAAAACAATCATTTTCCCCCTCCTAATCTGCGAACAACAATAAATATTTAAATTTTTAAAATATTTAAAATATGTTAAAAATTATATTCTTACCCTTAAAGCAAAGTCAACAGTTGACAAATTATCTCTTTTTTGTAATCAAAATGAACTACCTTCAAATAAAATATGCTAGAAAAATAAAAGGCTTTGTTGGCATTTGCCGATATGTAAGCATACGTTCGCTAGGCTGAAGGTACTTGTATAAGCTTAATCAGTAGATTATATTAGTTAACGCATATCTTTATACGAATTGTCTTTCATTTTTATGGGGCAGTTCTCTCTAACCACCCATCTTTCTAATTATCCGTCTATATTTTTACTATATTAATATATATAATTACCTTACCGGTAAATTAATAAAAAAAGAAACTACAAGCTTCTATTCGTGTTAGAGGTTCTGACATAGATATAGTGAAATTGTATTATCCCTCTAAAAAAACACACGCTTTATTAGCGTGTGTGGTCTTTTATATTTTCCGGACTCATTTGAAAATGCGGATAGTCTTTAAAACCTTGCCAATCTCCTCCCCATTCGAATCCTAAATTTTTCGCGATATCTACAACCTCCATCCAATCAGACTGATTGTTATTATTACCGTCATATTCCATGTCCCAAATAACTTGTCCGTCTTTTAACTGAATAGCAAAATCAATAGCTAATCCGTAATTGTGATAAGACTGGCCGCCCTTTGAGTAGGTAACAATATTACCTTCTTCCGTCCTGCCTTTTGCATAAAGCTTATCTTGTTCTTCTTTTGAACGGAAACCTTCCGTAATGACAATTGAGATTCCTTGGTCACTTGCTTGTTGAACAAGTTTATTTTTCTTTTCTTCTACGACAGGATGCAACTCAGTTGCTCCTGAAAAATCTTCTAGCGTTGGACCAGGCTTTAACTCATCGCGAAACAAAAATACGAGGCTTACCGCTATCGCAACTATCAAAGCTATTCCCAATTTTTTAAGAATGTTCATCTATATAAAGTCTCCATTCTTTTTTGCTGCTGTTTAGATAAAATCATATCGAATTTCATTTTGTTATCCAATAGAAGAGCTGTAGTGTTCAACAAACGTCTATATTTTTTCGTTTTTTATCTATTTTCACCATTTTTTCACTATTGGTGGTTACATTAACAATTGTGGACAGCTCTGTACCACACCCCTATAACTTTTAAGGAGTGACAACAGCATGAAAAAGAAACTATTCGGTTATATCATGGCAAGCGGTTTAACACTAGGAGTTATGGCCGCTGCAAACTCCACGGCATTTGCAGCAAGCAAAGATGAAACAAGCTCTTCAACAGTTGTAGAGCGAACAAATGGCAGTACAACAAATATAGATGATGCAACACAACAAAAAGTTGATGATATTATGAAAAAAGCACAGGAAAAATTACAGAAACTCGGCATAAACTTGCCTCAGCACAAAGACGGCCCCTTCAGCAATCTAGATGCGGCTACAAAGAAAAAAGCAAAAGCTATTATGGATCAGCTCCGCGACGGCACGCTGACTAAGGAACAAGCTGAAGCCAAATTAGAAGAACTTGGCGTAAATTTTCCTGAACATAAAGGCGGTCCTTTTAACAATTTAGATGCGGCTACAAAGAAAAAAGCGAAAGCTATTATGGATCAGCTTCGCGACGGCACGCTGACTAAGGAACAAGCTGAAGCCAAATTAAAAGAACTTGGTGTGAATTTCCCTGCTAAAAAGAAAGATTTTCTAAGCGGGGTAGATGCTGAAACAAAAGCGAAAGCTGAAAGCATTTTGGAAAATTCAAAAAAAGAAATTCAAAAGCTTGGCGTTACAATGCCGTTTGAAAATCACGAGCACAAAGCTCAATAATTTAAAAAGCTACTTGGCTGTTGAAAGCCAAGTAGCTTTTTTATGATCCAGTTTTCCTTCTCACTAACGTCATGTACACACCTAATGCTAATAAATCACAAAACATAATCACAATGCCCATCGGCAGAGCATTTTGCCCTCCTCCAAGACCAACAAGAGGAGCTACGGCTGCTCCGAGCAAAAACGGAATCAACCCTAGAAGCGCTGAAGCACTTCCCGCGTTCGAAGCTTGATTTTCCATAGCGAGTGAAAAAACGGTTGTGTTCACAATTCCTACGCTCGATACTACAAAGAAAAGCAAGATGCAAACTAAAATAACGGACATGTGAGTAGCAATCACGGCCACTAAAAGCACGCTTCCAACCGCTGCTTGAAGCAATCCATACATAAGAAGAGTAGCTTCTTTTACTTTACCCGCTAAACGTCCTGTCACTTGAGTAGCTATAATTAGCCCAAAACCGTTAATAGCAAAAACAAAGCTGAACATTTGCGGAGACAGGCCATAAATGTCTTGAAGGACAAATGTAGAACCTGAAATATAAGCAAACATGGCACTCATAATAAAACCTTGCGCCAGCGCATATCCCACGAAGACACCATCTTTTAGCAATACACCAAATGTACTCAGTACTTCTGTTAATCCGCCTTCTTTACGTCGTTCGAGCGGAAGCGTTTCTTTTAAACCAAATAAAACGGCAAAAAACATTAGTGCACCAATCACTGCTAGCACACCAAAGACTCCGCGCCACGACATAACCGTCAGCAGCTGTCCACCAGCAACCGGAGCCAAAATAGGAGCTAACCCATTTACGAGCATAAGCATAGAGAAAAACTTTGTTAAATCCGAACCTGAAAACAAGTCCCGCACGCTCGCTCTTGAAATAACCATTCCTGCTGCTCCTGCCATACCTTGAATAAATCGTAAAACGATAAAAATCCAAATAGACGGCGCAAACACGCATAAAACAGATGCAACCGCATAGGTAATTAACGCTGCTACAAGCGGCTTTTTCCTTCCGCGAATATCACTGAATGGTCCCATTACCACTTGCCCAAATGCTAAGCCCAATAAGCAAGCCGTCAGACTGACCTGCGCTAAAGAAGCTGAAGTATGCAATTCTTTGGCAAGCGTCGGCAGCGCTGGCAAATACATATCAATTGATAACGGTCCAAATGCGCTCAGTGAACCCAAAATTAAAATAAATAAAATTCGATTTCCTCGGCTTAAAGACATTCCTTGTGAAATACTTTGCTGATTCATCTATTGTTGTCTCTCCCTTCAGCAGTTCTACAATAGTCTCATCTTAAACCCTCCAGTTACTGGATAGTCAAGATGTAATTCGAATTTGAATTTCAGTCAGCCGCTCTTCTTCATGATGAGAAATAAAGGAATCTACAATTCGCCGAATTAAAAAAGGCCCTTCTGCTTTGTATCCTTCGGCTTTAATAAAGTTCAGTAACGCATCGTAATAGACTCCTGTAGTATCTCTCTTTTCTCTCATATAAATAGATGCGTAATCGCCTTCAGGTATTAACGTAACGAGTTCATGCTTAAAAGAAACATCGCTTTCGACCAATAAAAAAATGCCATCGTAATCTGTAAATTGTTGTTTTTTCGTGTTTTCTACCGATAGCATAAACCCTACTTTCCCAATCATAATGGGGGTAATATGACTAATTTTCTTTTTTAAATCACGCAGAACACTTTCAGTCCCGTCTAACGTGCCTACCTCCGCTTTTACTTGAACAACCTCACGAGAAGAAAGGTGTTTGATAAACGGTGCTCCTATTTGGTTAATATGTCTCGTCTGCTCTAATTCCTTCATTCGAGTTGTTAACTGCGCATTCACTCTTTGAAGGTGACGAATTTTTTCTTTTGTTACCTGCTGATACTCCGCTAAAGTTTCAATAAATTCATCCAAGCTGCTGTGCTCCATCTTTCTTTTAATTTCTTTTAAGGGAACTCCCATCAGCTTTAAATAGACAATGATATCTAATTTCTTAAATTGTTCTAACGTATAGTAACGATATCCAGTTTGTGGATCAACTTCGTAAGGCTCAAATAGACCAATTTCATCATAATAGCGAAGTGTTTTAACCGGAATATCATGCAGTCTGGCCATTTGCCCAATCGTAAATTTGTTTTGCATATGAGTTCACCTTCTTTATGTAAAGCTGCTTGCACTTAAAGCAAGCAACAGCGTAATTCTCATCATTCATTTAGTTCTTGTACAAGCTCTTCCACAATAAGATGTGCAGGCAGTTCTTTTGCCAGCGTAAATCCAGTTCCTGCCCACAAAGAAGCGTACTCTGGATTCTTCATTTGTGTAGCTTTTGCTCGAATAGGCTTTGTCATGTAATGAATATGAGGATAGGCGGATGGTGCTGATTTATCATAGGAAATAAAAAAGGCATTCACAAATCCTCTAGCACGTTTCCCTGTAAAAGCTCGTGTGACACCTGTTTCATTAAAACGTTTTTGGAGAATGCTTTCTTTATGAAGAGCACTCGCTCCGCTTTCTGGACAACAAATAAAAGCCGTACCTAACTGAGCGGCAGAAGCTCCTTCCTGTAACACACGTTTGATCTCAGCTCCCGTCATCAACCCTCCCGCAGCAATCAATGGCTTTTTAGTGATTGAGCGAACTTCTTTCAGCAATTTCATAAGCGGGTAATCCACCGAACTCTCTAAAAAAGTAGATCGATGGCCGCCGGCTTCAATTCCTTGCAAACATAGCGCATCCGCTCCTGCTCTCAAAGCCACTTCAGCTTCTTGAGGTGTTGTAATCGTAACGAAAACACGGCTTCCAATTCCTTTTAAACTTGCTACAATCTCTCGATCGGGGCACCCAAATGTAAAGCTCACAGCAGGTACTCGATGTTTTTGAATGATGTCGAGCTTGGCATTCCATTCATCATCATCATTCTTTGGTATACCAACTTGACACTCCAAATATTCAGCTGCTTTTGACAGTTCTTTTTGGTAACAATCAAGTGCATCAACTGCTATTTTTTCATTTGTCGGAACGAACAGATTCACTCCAAAAGGTTTTTTCGTAAGTGAGTGCATCTCTATAATTTCCTGCTCCAATTCACGCGCACTTTTATATCCCGCAGCTAAAAACCCTAGCCCTCCGCTATTAGATACTGCTGCAGCTAGTTTAGGCGTCGAAACTCCTCCTGCCATGGGAGCTTGTACAATTGGATACTCACATATATTTTCCACACTTATCACCTCAGCCTTTCATGCTTTCTCTCTTCATTCTACTATAATCCCAGAAAAAAAAGCCCTCCAAAAGGGCTTTTCTTCCATATGTAGATAGATTATAAATGATGCTAAGGGACGCACACTACCTGACTATTCGCTCAAAGATTCACCTATGCGGATAGCACTAACCCCGCAAGGCAAGTGACAGCCGTTTAGATTTGAAAGCCAGACCTGATTGTTCTTTGATCAGGTCTGGCTTTCTATATCGATTACTTATAGTGGAGGAACTTTACACACACAGCTTCTGGAACCGTAACATTAGATTGAAGAAGCGTTAGCTTTCCACTTTCTTGGTCTCTTTCAAACAGTACCAAATTTCCTGTTTCTTGATTAGACGCTACAATAAATTGTTCCGTTGGATCCAAAACAAAATCGCGCGGCCAGTCGCCTTCAGTGCCTGTCCATTCTACGAATGTTAACTGTCCAGAATCCTGATCTACTTTGAATGTTGCAATCGAGTTATGTCCGCGGTTTCCTGCATAGACAAAGCGGCCATCTGAAGAAATGTGGATCGCACTCCCTTGATTATTTTCTGTAAAATCAGCCGGGATCGCTAAAGTAGCTTGTTGTTGAGTAAAGCTTCCTTTACTTTCGTCATAAGTTAAAAATAAAACTTCAGAGCTGAATTCTGTCATTGCATAGGCATAGCGGCCATTTGGATGGAACGTTAAATGTCTAGGGCCCGAACCAACAGATGTAGAAAGACTGTTGACTTCCTTCAATTTATTCTCTTCCACTTCATATGTCACGATTTCATCAATACCTAAGTCCACAACGGCCACGTGCTTTTCTCCAGGAGTAAAATCGGCATAGTGTACGTGTGGTTTTCCTTTTTGTCCTTTTTTGAGGTCTGAATGAGGATGTTCCACTACGGATGCTACATATTCAATTTCTCCTGTTTCTTCATTAACAGAATACGTCTCAACGCTCCCTTTATGAAAATTAGCAGATAAAACAAGCGTATTATCTTCATTCACTGAAACATAGCAAGGTGGAGCACCGTCTAGCAGCTGTTTGTTTACAAATTTCAATTGCCCTGTGTTTGGATCAATCTTAAAAGCAGCTACTCCGCCTTTTTCTCCTTCTTTAATAACTGTATAAAGATGTTCGTTGTCTTTGCTTACATTTAAGTATGTAGGATTTTCAATTTTAGCCACGGCTTTTACTTCTACAATCTTTTTAGCCTTCGTATCTAACGTAAATGTATAGACACCTTCACTGCCTGCTTTTGTATATGTACCTGCAAATCCAATAAATTTTCCATGTTCACTCATTTTCCTATACCCCTCCTAAAGAATTGTTTTGTTTCATTTATTTTACTATATCATACCGCATTTGTTATAGAGAATGCTCCAATTCAATGTTCATTTATCAGTTTTCCCTACATACCTATCGTCAAACCCTTCCTTTTTAAGCCTGCATCTTGCATTTTCCTACCATTGGGCGTTATGATTAAGGATGATTTTATATCGCCCCATAGCAGACGGCTTCTGTATTTCTTGGATTTTCAAATAAAGAAGAATGAACTGATGAATAGTCGACTTTCATCGCTATAACCGCTGCTCAACTTTTTTCGTAAAGTTACATCAAAAAAGGAGTGAACAACAATGATCACATTAAAAAGTGAACGCGAAATTAATTTAATGCACGAAGCAGGTAAATTATTAGCTTCTTGTCATAAAGAAATCGCTAAAATGATCAAACCAGGCATAACAACAATGCAAATTGATAAATTTGTTGAAGACTACTTAGCAAAGCACGGAGCAACGCCGGAACAAAAAGGATACAAAGGATATCAATATGCAACGTGCGCTTCTTTAAATGATGAAATTTGCCACGGTTTTCCAACAACTAAACCGTTAAAAGACGGTGATATCGTAACCATTGATATGGTTGTAAATTTAAACGGAGGTTTAGCAGATTCCGCATGGACTCATACCGTTGGAGACATTTCAGACGAAGCGCAGCGTCTAGTAGATGTTACATACGAAGCGCTTTTAAAAGGAATCGAGCAAGCACAGCCAGGAAATCGCACAGGTGACATTGGCCACGCTATTCAAAGCTATGTAGAAGGCGAAAAATTCTCTGTGGTACGCGACTTCACAGGACACGGAATTGGAAATACCATGCACGAAGCGCCTACAATTCTTCACTACGGAAAAGCTGGCAAAGGTACACGTTTAAAAGAAGGTATGGTTATTACAATTGAGCCAATGGTAAACGCTGGTACATGGCATTCTAAAATGGATAAAAACGGTTGGACGGCTCGTACAACAGACGGTAAATTATCCGCACAATTTGAACATACACTTGCGATTACGAAAAACGGTCCTCTTATTTTGACAGCACATTAAAAAAACAGCCCTTTTGAGGCTGTTTTCTTAATGTAGAGGAAATTTAATAACAAAAACTGTGCCGTGGGAAGAAGTAGATAATAATTTAATCTGTCCTCCGTGGCTTTCTAGAATACGCTGAGCAATGGGCAGACCAAGGCCTGTTCCGCTATCTTTTGAAGTGGAAAACGGCTGGTACAGAGAATGCTGTATATGCAAAGGAATTCCTTTTCCAGTATCTTCAATGTATAGACAGTAGCTATCTTCATGAACCTGCGAGTAGATTGTAATGACTCCTTCTCCATCCATGGCTTCCATACTGTTTCGAATTAAATTATGAAGAACTTGTTTGATTTGTTTTTCATCTACCTTTAATATATACGGCTGCAGTTTCACATCGAAGATAAGCTTATCTTTTTCTGTGAATTTGCTTGAGTGAGTAATCAAAGGCAATAGCTCATTAATAATCTCCTGCATGCTGACTTTTTTCATCACTGGAGTCCCTGGTTTTGATAACAACAGCATTTCTTCAATGATGTAGTTAATCCTCTCTAGCTCTTTCATAAGCAGAGGCAGGTAAAAACGCTTTTTCTCCTCATCAGAAAGAGACTGATTCATAAGAGATATAAATCCATGAATCACGGCAAGAGGATTACGAATCTCATGAGCAGCTCCGGCTGCCACTTCTCCAACTAGAGCGAGTTTCTCAGACTGATGCATTCGCTTTTCTAATTCTTCGGTATCCGATATATCAATGAAATAAAAAATTCTTCCGATGCTTTCGGTCTGCTCGTTAAACAGCTGCGTTTGAGAGGCTAAAAAGCAATAGCACGTCTCTTTTGTTCCAAATAATACTTTTTTATTTTCGTGAATTTCTCCCGAATTCAACATGCTCCAAAATTCAGTATTATATTCAGGACATTCCTCCATATACCCGCAAATATCCTTTTCATCGAGATCTAAAAACTGCTTTGCTGAGGTATTGGCAAATATACTATTTGTCTCATCTTCCATTGTAATAATTCCAACAGGCAGTGAATTTAAGATCTGCTGGCGATACGCTTTATCTTTAATGATTTTCCAAAATGAATCTTCTAAACTAACCGACATTTGATTGATAGAAGCCGAAAGTTGTTTCAGCTCGATTTGCTTTGTGTCTTGAAGAACAAGACCGTATTCTCCGTCTGCAATGTCATTCACTTTTTCAATCATTTGTTCAATTGGCTTCGTAAGGCTCGCACTCATACGATAAGAAGCATAAAGAGAAGCTACAATAGCACTTACTGTTAAAATTAATAGTAAAATTAATGAATCTTTAATAATGACAGACAGTGTATCTGATAGTGTATCAAGTGAATCAACCGTCTCTTCTTTTGAACTATTAATATCTTTTTTTATCTGATGCAAATCCGGCAAATAATTTTCCTTAAGATACTCTTTTGCTCCCTCTATATCTCCATACTTCAGCAGTCCTTGTACGTTATTAGAAATCTTAAAATCCAGCAGCTCAATTTTTTCCTTCAGTGGAATCAACGATTTTGGCACAGGCTGCTTATATCTTTCATTATTTTCGATAACTCGTGTATCATATGATTGATATTCTTCTATCAAGGAGACAGTGGGGTTCTTTAGATTATTTTTCACAATGTATTCTTTTATGTTCAGCTGCTCTTCCCAATAAGAAAGCCACACCATTTGAGGAACATCTTCATCTTTAATTTCGTTGCTTACATGATTCATTTTATCAACGGCATGCACTAAAACTAAAGAGAACCCGCTTAACATGAATGTAATTAAAAGAAGAATCGTTAATATTTGGCTACGGAATGACATGTTGCGAAATAATTGATTCATAATCATCTCTTTCTTTTTCATAGTTACTTCGGCTGGGTAGACATTCTAACTTTCGAATATAAAATTTGTTTTTCCCGTTTACTGTACATCGGTCCAAAAGGCGCTAGTTTATAAACACCATCCCTGGCGTCAAGTCTAACTTCTCCAGTTGGAAGACCTGTTTTACTAAAATAGTCTTTCATAATCACGTTGTAAGCTTGAGGAACATCATTGATCACACTGGTTAAAATAACAGACCTACCCATGTACGCCTGATCATCTAAATATCCTATTACGTACATTCCTTGTACTTTCGCTTCTTGAATAACTTCTTGATTATATGAATTTCCTTTAGCATAGACGATATCGACGCCTTCATCTTTTAACTCGCGGAGCAGCTTTACTGCTTTTGCTCCATCGTCTCGGCTGTTTACAACTCGATAATAAAAAGCAATCGATGAATCGTACGCTTTTATGCCTTGTTCAAATCCTGGATTTTTTTCTTTTGCAAATGTATCGAGTAATCCAATTTTTTTCGTTTGTGTCTTCATGGCAGCTGCCGTGCCTGCCAGGTGCTCTATTTTTGTTTGATCAAATGTATATACCGTTTGGTTTTTATAAGTTGAAGTACCGTGAATGGTGACGAAATGAACATGAGGATACTTAGGAGCGAGTTCTGTAAAAACGGTAGAAAATTCTCTTCCATGTCCAATTACGACTTTTGTTCCACTTTGAATAACTTTTTCAGCAGCTTCCTTCATTTTTTTGTTTGTGTTTACTTCGCTAATAACTTGAGCCGAAATAGGGTACTGCTGCTCGATGTTGATTTTCCCTTTATAAGCTAGACTGCCCCAGCTTTGATCTGTCAGTACATCAGAGGTGAGAATTGCAACGCTTGTGTTTTCTACTTTTTTTGTCGTTTGCTGACTTATAATCCCTTGTGTTTTCGAAATAATAATAATTAAAAACAAAGCGACAACAATCAGGGCAAGCAATAAAATCAGCCTTAACTGTCTTGATCGTTGCATAGACCTTCTCCTTTTTGTTTAGCATACTTTCATTATATAAAAAAAGCATCTAAAAAGACTACATCTTTAACGAAATTCCAACTTTTTTCGACATTTCTTTCATATCTTACCTTTTTTAACACTTTCATTCCAAAAGAAAAAAGCAGAAAACATCTGTTTTCTGCTTCTGCCTTCAATCTTCATCTTTTACATCCATATCTTCAGGGATAGGCTCATTTAGGTATTCTTCAATTTGTTTTTTGTACTTTTCCATTTGCTCTAAATGGGTGTTAAACTGCTCTTTATTTAATAAGTAGTTTTCACCATCAAATATAGCTCGTACTTTTCCTTCTTGAATCAATTTTTGTACATATTCTTCAGGAAAAGATAGATACTCTGCTGCTTCTTTTATCGTTAAATACATCCTGCTCCACCTTTTATACGTTGTAGTGTACTTCTTCTGTAGCTTTAACCATTAACTCATACTGACGCAAGCTCAGCTGGAATAATGTTAAAGGATCATAGTAAGCTTCAGGATTGGCTTTCATATGACTTAACACGTCTTGATTTTCATTAATATGCGCCTGTGTTTCTTCAATCGTTTCTTTTAAAACCTCTTTTGGCTTTTCAAAGAATAGTTCAATATCAACTTCTAAATTTTTCTCAAATAAATTAAATTGCATAAAAAACTTTGCCAGCATTGATTCTGTGATATCTTGATAGTCTTGACTTTCAATGTACTTTTTATATTGATTATAAAGCAGCGTTTGGTTTTGAAGAATGGAAGAAAACAGTTTTCCCGCTCCTTTTAACAAGAGCTGCGTTGGATTAACGCGAAGTAAAATATTTTCTTCATCCAGCTGAACCCTATTAGCCATACGATTAACATCGCGGCGCCAGTCGTCCAGCACTTTAAAATCGCAGGCTAACGTTAATTTTTGCTCATTGTACATCTTATTTAATGACTCTGCTACTTCTTCAATATCTACTTGACTTGCAATCAACTCTTCATTTGATGTAGCAATCCAGTCCTTTAAAGAAATGCGGAACTTGGGCAGGACATCTTGCTGCAAGTGCTCTTCCACGCGCATATTCATTTGTTTATTCAGCTCAATATGAACCGTACTAAAATCGCTGTCTTCCTTCACTAATTCTGAAGACTTTTTGAGTAAACGAGGAATTTTATTTTTTAGCTTTTTGCTAATATCCTCTTTGATTCCGTGATAAGCCGAAACAATACTACTCGCTTTTTCTTGTTCTAAGTCATCTACTCGATGCAAGAAGCCATTTAATCGCACAAGCATATCTTCGTTCCATTTAATGCTTTCAATCAAATGATTTTCTGTTTGATTTCTCTTCTCCACTAAGCTCTTTAGCATGCTTTGAATAAAGAACAGCAGTCTGCGCGCACGCTCTTCTACTCCAACGTCATTTGGATCGTAATAGAAATTAGCTTTAATAAACTGAGCCAAGTCTCCGTGGTGCTGACTCGATACGTAGTGAGGCGTATAGGCTAATACATGTGCCTGCGGGAAATCAGCTCCAATGCTTGCTTCAAATTCTTTTGTAATTCGCTCAATCGTTGCTTGATTATAAAGACTGTCCATATTGTTGATGACAAAATGAACTGGCGTATTTGGCGCATGCTCTTTGATCTCCAGCAATAATTCTCTTTCTTCATCAAGCAGCGATTCTTTTGCATCAAGCACAAACAGTAAACCATCTGCTAAAGGAGCATATTTAAATGCATCCTGCTCACGTGCCTCTTGTTCTGTAAAGCTTGGCGTAACAATGCATGAACAATTATGCTTATCAAGGAACGCAAAAGGTTTTTTCACTTCTACAAGCGCCTGGTGAGGAGATTGCTCCGCTCCGTCAATCGTTTCCATCGGAACGATTTCTTGATCAGCGATTTGCTGGATAGATTCTTCCTCATCATGAATGAACACAAAGGTTGTTTCGTGATTTTGCGGTACCTTTTCTTCCGTAATCGATCCCACAAATGAAGACGTTGCAGCATTTGTTCCTGTAATTAATAAGTGTGTCGTATGAGCATCTAATAAGAAATCTACCCACCATTTAAAGGTGTGCCCCACTTCTAAACCATTTTCATTAGCCCATTTAATAATGCCATGGCAAAGCTTGTAGTGATATTCAAGACCATCAATGTCGTTACGCGCCTCAAAAATTAATCTGCCTGCATTTTCGATTGTAATGGTATCAATAGTTGACGGAAACTTTTCATTCCATGAAAGCACGGCCGCAGACGGAAATAACGCACGTGACTTATTGGTAATTTTAAGCCAGTTTGTTAATACGTTCGGAATGACTTCATGCAATTCCTTTACAGAATGATCACTTTCCATTAAGTCAGTGTACGTCTCTTGATAAAGAGTTGAAATCTCTTGCCAATAATCATAGAGGCCCACTTCAATATTCAAGAAAATATCATTGATAGTTTTAATCCAAGCAAGATAAGGAGGCTGACTCTTATATTGTTTCCATAAAGCTGAGACAAGCTGTTTGAAATACACTTGATCCACTTTGTAAAATGCAATCATCACTTGATAAAAATAGTTAGGGATAAAGTTTGCTGTATATCCTTTATCTACGTAAGTCTTTAATACCGCAAACCAATTTAACGATTCTGTCCGAATACACTCATCTACCGCAAGCTCCACTGCGCTGTTAAAATCTTCTTGCTCTTCATAAAATCTGCGTGCAATCGCCGTGACGTTTGGATAATCCGGCTGAGAAGCAACCAGCTCGTTAATGACTTCATAAGCTCGTTCAATATTGTTATGGTCCGTATAAAGCGAAAACAGCTTTAGCGCTATTTCAGCTTTTAATACTTTTGAATCCGTTTCGATGGATAGGTAAAGCTCTTCAGCTAGCGTAGACAACCCCAATTCATAATGCGCGTCGGCTGTATTTTTCTTCGCCCACAGCTTAAATTCACCATTTACATTCTCCCACTTAAAAATCGCGGACTCAAAATCTTGATTATGGAAGTAAACTTCTCCCTGGGCTAAGCGAACGAGCGATAAGTCGTACCACTCTTTTTGCTGCTCTTCGTAATAAGCTTGTCCAAGGACTTTTACAGGCGGCTGATTTTCATTTTCTTGCATAAACGTTTCGTAATATTTCTTTTTCGTTAACTGATATTCTACCGTCATATAGTCTCTCCTTTTTGATGTCAATATTTTATGTACTCTATCAAATTCCCTTTTTTATACTTTTCATACACGATATTTTCTTACTCATATTTTACGCAAAAAAAGCCCCAAGAACTACTCTTAAGGCTTTTTTTATAACTTTTATACTATAAAAATGGCTATTTATCATAAATCGGCGCTGAAATAACCAATATATTAATAGGCATCCCGTCGAAACAGCCCCATTACTTCTACCGTTTCCGTAATATTTACGAAAGCTTCAGGATCCACCGATTGAATTAACTGCTTGAGGTTTGCAAGCTCATAGCGTGAAATCACCGTCATTAATATTTTACGGTCTTCTCTTGAATAAGCTCCTTCACCGTTCATTAACGTCACGCCGCGCACCAAATTCGTAAGAAGCTGCTGCTTCATTTCTTCGCCTTTTCTCGTAATAATGGTTAACGTGAGCTTAATATGGCGAGTATGAATCGCATCCACTACTTTTCCTGTGACGAAAATCGAAAGCATCGTATATAAAGCCGCGTCCCAATTTACAAAAAAACCTGAAACAAACACAACCACGGCATTCATCGCTGATAATATAGCGCCAAGCGGAAATTCTTTTTTATGCGTAAGAAGCATCGCAATAATATCAAATCCACCTGTCGAAGCTGACTGACGAAAAACAAACCCTACGCCAATTCCAGTTAAAACTCCTCCAAAAACAGCTGACAGAATAGGATCTGTACTAACAGCTCTCAAGGGAATCACGTATAAAGCAATTGATAAAGCCACAACGGACAGCAGGGTATGTAAAACAAACCGCTTTCCTAACTTCATAAAACCAATAATTAAAAGGGGTAAATTTAACAAAAAATTCATTGTTCCCGTGCTTGCAGGCGTTAAAATTCCTATAATCATAGCAATACCGCTAATGCCGCTGCTTAACACTTTATGGGGGATTAAAAACCAATTGTATGCAAATCCAATTAACACAGAACCTGCTATAATAGCAATTGCTCTATACATGATGTCCCTTCACCTCTTACCACAAATATAATGTTTTCATTTATTGCTTCTTTATTATAATTCCTAAAATATTGAAAACCTTAAAAAAAGTATATTCAGAAATTTGCTGTGTTGGTGGGGTGGACAAACGGCAAAATGAAACGGACATACAAGCAGTTAATGCTTTTAGTATAGAAATTCTGACTTTACTTTTTGCATACTTGTTTAAGCAAAAAAGCTGCTATCTTTACTAAGATAGCAGCTTTGATGAAGAGTTATTTTAATTTTAATACAGCCACATTCTCCACATGCGTCGTATGCGGAAACATATCAACAGGCTGAACTTCAACCGTCTCATATCCGCCTTTTTCTAAAATAGCTAGGTCACGTGCGAGAGTTGCTGGTCCGCATGAAACATAGACAACTTTTTTCGGCTTCATGTCAATGATGGTATTCAAAAGAGCTTCGTCGCATCCTTTTCGCGGCGGATCTACGACGATGACGTCCGCTTTGATACCTTGTTTGTACCAGTTTGGAATGACGACTTCTGCTTCGCCTACTTCAAATTCAGCGTTGTGAATACCGTTTAGCTCAGCGTTGCGCTTTGCATCTTCAATCGCTTCAGGCACGATTTCAACGCCATATACTTTTTTTGCTTTTTGAGCGAGAAATAACGAGATTGTTCCGATTCCACAGTAGGCGTCAATTACCGTTTCTTCTCCTGTTAAATCTGCATACTCAAGCGCTTTGTCATAAAGCACTTTCGTTTGCTCAGGGTTTACTTGGTAAAATGATTTTGCTGAAATGGCAAATTTAACGTCGCCGATATAATCGTAAATATATTCTTCTCCCCAAAGTACGTTCGTTTGGTTCCCTAAAATAACGTTTGTGCGCTTGCTGTTTACGTTTTGAACAATTGATTTCACGTTCGGCACGGCTTCGATAATGTCTTCTATAATACGCTTTTTGTTTGGCAGCTCAGCTGTACGAGTCACAATGACAACCATGATTTCACCCGTTACAAGTCCGTAGCGCGCCATGATATGACGAAGTGAGCCTTTATGTTTTTGTTCTTGATAAGCAGAAACGCCATGCTTTTCACAGATTGATTTGACAGCTTGAACAACATCATCATTTGCCTGCTGCTGAATCAAACAGGCATCCATGTTAATGATGTCGTGGCTTCGCTGCTGATAAAACCCAGCGACCAAACCGCCTTCTCGTTCTGCTACGGGAACTTGAGCTTTGTTTCGATAGCGCCAAGGATCGTTCATTCCTAGGGTCGAATGTACCGGAACGTCAGGTAAATGGCCAATTCGCGCCATGACGTCTTTTACTTGCTTTTGTTTAAATTGCAGCTGTCCTTCATAGCTTACATGCTGCAGCTGACAGCCTCCGCACTGCTTGTAGACCGGACAGGGTGCTTCAACACGCTGTTCACTAATTGTATGGTGCTTGATAAGCTTGCCAAACGCATAGCCTTTTTTTACTTTAATGACTTTTACTTGGCCGCTTTCGCCGGGCAGCGCATTTTGAACGAAAACAGGAAATCCGTTCACTTTCGCTACACCCGCTCCGTCATGCGTTAAATCTTCAAACGCAACATCTATATATTCATTTTTTTCTACAGGTGGTTTTAATTTTTCCATTTATCGTTACATCCTTTTAGTCATTTGAAAATGCTGAACTGATTGTACCATAAGAGCCAAAGCCAAACAAAGAAAAGCATGAAAAAAGATCGCAATTAGGCGATCTCATTTTTTTCCATCAATTCAGCTGTTGCTTTTGGAACAAAGATTTCTACATGGCGATATAAGTTTACAAATTCCCCAGGCAATAATCCGCCGTACTCGCCATCTAGATTTAACTGCATTTTATCATTTGTATGAATTTTAACACGGTTCGCTTTTGTGTAGATAATATGAGGATCATTGATGTGTTCTCCTCGCAGCGCAAGTGTCGCAATTCGAATAAATTCAGCTAAATTTGCTTTCTTTAAAATAATTAAATCAAACATGCCGTCATCTAAAGAAGAATCTGGTGCCAGCTTTTCAAAACCGCCGACTGAGTTCGTTAAGGAAACGAGGAAGAACATAATCTCGCCGCCAAAGAATTTTCCGTCATACTCAATTTCAACAGATGTTGGTTTAATAGAAGGAAGCATTTCCATGCCTTTTAAATAGTAAGCTAGCTGTCCAAGCATTGTTTTTAACTTGCTTGGCACTTCATATGTTAATTCAGTTAAACGGCCGCCTCCGGCGATATTT
This sequence comes from Priestia sp. P5_B4, assembly GCF_056400385.1. Lineage (NCBI taxonomy): Bacteria > Bacillati > Bacillota > Bacilli > Caryophanales > Bacillaceae > Priestia > Priestia sp. P5_B4. The sequence goes on along the minus strand of NZ_JBFULJ010000001.1, from coordinate 29,114 downwards.
ACAAAGTAATGCGTTTCTCCGTCGTTTGTTACACAGCCCAAGTCAATTGGCTTTGTTACGCCTTCTACAATGACATCAATAGCGCCTTCAATCGTACGCGGCACATTAATGGCACGAGCAAAGTCGTTGGTTGTTCCAACAGGAATAATACCTAGTTGCGGACGATAGTCTTGTCCAGCGATACCGTTTACGACTTCATTGATGGTACCGTCTCCACCGGCTGCAATTACAACGTCAAAACGACGTTCTACTGCTACTTTAGCAGCTTCTGTTGCATCACCAGCGCAAGTTGTAGCATGACAAGATGTTTCGTAGCCTGCTTGCTCTAGCTTTTGCAAGACTTCCGGTAAGTTTTTCTTAAAAATTTCACGGCCCGATGTCGGGTTATAAATAATTCTCGCTCTTTTCATATTCATCATCCTAATAATGATAATTTGTCACAAATCTTTGCCTACTTTTATCAGTGAAAGAATGCCCCCTCACATTACATCATCAACAAGAGGGGGCATGAACAAACATATTATAAAGAAATTAACCTTGATATACAATATTCACGTTTCGGTTTTTATTCATACCTTCAGCGCGATCGCCCTTACTCATAATAAATGTGAGATGGATATCCACCTCACATTTAGTTATCAAATTTAGCGTTTATTAATTTCTTCTAAAAGAATTTTATTAACCATCGGTGGGTTCGCTTGGCCTTTTGAGGCTTTCATAATTTGACCAACTAAGAAGCCAATTGCACGATCCTTACCGTTTTTGAAATCTTCAATAGATTGAGGGTTTGCATCTAATGCATCTGTTACGAATTTACGTAAAGTTGCATCATCAGAAATTTGTACAAGACCTTTTTCTTTTACAATTTTCTTTGCATCTCCGCCATTTTCAATTAATTCTTTGAATACTTTTTTCGCAATTTTAGACGAAATTGTACCTTCTTGAATTAATTGAATCATACCAGCTAGACCTTCAGGTGTTAAGGCTACATCTGAAAGTTCTTTTTGGTTTGAGTTTAAGTAAGCAGAAACTTCACCCATTAACCAGTTAGAAGATAGCTTCGCATCTCCGCCCGCAGCAAGCGTTGCTTCAAAGAAATCAGACATTTCTTTTGTTAGCGTTAATACCATTGCATCATAAGCAGGTAAGCCAAGCTCTTCTACATAGCGCTTTTTACGAGCATCTGGAAGTTCAGGAATCGAAGCACGAACGCGTTCTTTCCACTCTTCGTCGATGTGTAATTCTAATAAGTCAGGCTCTGGGAAGTAGCGGTAGTCGTCAGATCCTTCTTTTACACGCATTAGAATTGTTTCGCCCGTAGACTCGTCAAAACGGCGTGTTTCTTGCTCGATTAAGCCACCAGACAATAACACTTTTTCTTGACGAATTTCTTCGTGTTCAAGACCACGGCGCACATAGTTAAATGAGTTTAAGTTCTTTAACTCAGCTTTTGTACCGAACTCTTCTTGTCCAACTGGACGTAAAGAAATATTGGCATCACAGCGAAGTGAACCTTCTTCCATTTTACAATCAGATACGCCTGTATATTGAATAATTGATTTTAATTTTTCTAAATAAGCATATGCTTCTTCAGGAGAACGCATATCTGCTTCTGATACAATCTCAATTAGAGGTGTACCTTGACGGTTGAAGTCTACTAGTGAATAGCCATCGCCTGTATGCGTTAGCTTACCAGCATCTTCTTCTAAATGAAGTCGGTTGATACGAATACGCTTCGTTTCACCTTTAACTTCTACTTCAATCCAACCGTTCTCGCCAATTGGTTTATCAAATTGAGAGATTTGATAAGCTTTTGGGTTATCCGGATAGAAATAGTTTTTACGGTCAAACTTTGTATCTGTTGCGATTTCACAGTTTAGCGCAAGCGCTGCTTTCATTGCAAAATCAACTGCTTCTTTGTTTAACACAGGTAATACGCCAGGATAACCTAAGTCAATTACACTTGTGTTAGCATTTGGAGCCGCACCAAATGCGTTTGGACTTGCTGAGAAAATTTTAGATTTTGTCTTAAGCTCAACGTGTACTTCAAGACCAATAATCGTTTCAAAGTTCATCTTTATCTCACCCCTTACAGTGCTGGTTTCGCTTTATGATGCTCAGTTGCTTGTTCGAATGCATGAGCAACACGATAGATTGTGCTTTCGTCGAAATGCTTACCGATAATTTGTAACCCTAATGGCAATCCATTTGATAAGCCGCAAGGCACAGAAATACCAGGTACTCCAGCAAGGTTTACTGGGATTGTTAAAATATCGTTTGCATACATTGTTAATGGATCATCTGTTTTCTCACCAATTTTGAATGATGGAGTTGGCGTAGTTGGCCCAATGATAACGTCATAGTTTTCAAATACAGACTCAAAGTCTTGCTTGATTAACGTACGTACTTGCTGTGCTTTTTTGTAGTAAGCATCATAATAACCAGAGCTTAACGCAAATGTTCCAAGCATGATACGGCGTTTTACTTCGTTTCCAAAGCCTTCGCTTCGAGACTGCTTGTACATTTCAATTAAGTTCTCAGCATTATCTGTACGATATCCGTAGCGAACGCCGTCAAAACGAGATAAGTTAGCAGACGCTTCAGAAGAAGATAATAGATAATACGTAGCTAATGCGTATTTAGAGTGTGGAAGTGATACTTCTTCCCAAGTTGCGCCTAGTCCTTCTAACACTTTTAGTGCATCTAAAACAGACTGGCGAGCTTCTTCGCCTACACCTTCGCCTAAGTATTCTTTTGGAACAGCAATTTTAAGACCTTTTACGTCACCTGTTAAAGCAGATACATAATCCGGTACATCAATATTAGCAGAAGTAGAATCCATTGGGTCTACGCCTGAAATTGCTTGAAGTAAGTATGCATTATCTTCAACAGAATTTGTGATTGGTCCGATTTGATCTAAAGAAGATGCAAATGCCACTAATCCGTAACGAGATACGCGACCATACGTTGGTTTTAATCCGACAACACCGCAATAAGCAGCTGGTTGACGAATTGAACCACCTGTATCAGAACCTAAAGAAAACGGAACTTCTCCTGCTGCTACAGCTGCAGCTGAACCACCGCTAGATCCACCTGGTACGTAATCTAAATTCCATGGGTTGCGCGTTAACTGAAGACCTGAGTTTTCAGTTGAAGAACCCATTGCGAATTCATCCATATTTAATTTACCGATTGTTACCGCTTCAGCTGCCTGCAATTTTTGAACAACTGTTGCATCATAAATCGGATCAAAGTTTGCTAGAATTTTACTAGAGCAAGTTGTACGCAAATCTTTTGTGACAATATTATCTTTTACACCGATTGGCATACCAAATAATAGGCCAAATTCATCTTTTGTTTGTAGTGCTTCATCTAGCTCTTTTGCATAAGCACGAGCATTGTCTTCATTAAGCGCTAAGAACGCACCTACTTTATCATCTACTTCATTAATACGTTTATATGATTCGTCTACTAAATCTTGTACACGTACTTCTTTCTTGTGTAAAAGGCTATGTAGTTCTGAAAGTTTACGATCGAATAAAGACATCGTAAAGCCTCCTTCCTTATTCTAAAATAGTTGGCACTCGAATGTAGCCATCCTTGTGGTCTGGCGCATTTTTTACTACGGCTTCAATTGGTAAACCTTTAGCTGGCTTATCTTCACGCATTACGTTTTTCATATCCAATACGTGAGAAGTTGGTTTTACATTTGTAGTATCTAACTCATCTAATTGTTCTGCATATGTAATAATAGCATCTAATTGTTTTGTAAATAGTTCTGCTTCGTCATCCGTCACCGCAAGTCTCGCTAAGTTTGCAACGTGTTTTACTTGATCAACAGAAATTCTTGACATGTTCCTTCACCTCCGAATATTCGTCCCACTACAATATACTGATAATACCAAACTTCACTAGCAACAGGCAACATTTCTGAGACTAGTTCCTAAAATATTAAAAACCCCGCCAGGCAAGACAGGGCTTACATTTATCACTTCTATTTTATACCAAATCTATTTCATTCAAACAACATTCCATACTTTTCCTTCGTCATAAAATATTTCTCTCTTGCATAGGTATAAAATAACCTTCTTTTTAGAAAAGATAGATAGAAAGAGAAACATGCTTCAGATGAACACACCACCATGTTTTAATTTCACTAGTCTTTGGGAAAGTAAAGAAAACGAATAACTACTTTACCGTAAAAGAGGTGCTATAAAAATTGAATAAAATACTTATACAGTCAGTCATCCACCAGCGCCCTGTGTATCAGCAAAGCGGAAGATGGTTTGTATTAGATGAAGAATTCAAGTGGGATTTGCCCACCTTGCAAAAAGATGTTTTTGCTTGTTTAAATAAAGCCTTTCATATTCCTATCATTTTTTGTGATTCATGCGAAGCCAATAAAATTGTCTCTGCTCTTGGAGAAGAAGAAGCAGAATACCTGCAGTTTGCATCAGGCGTTTACTGGCGAGAAGTCGGCATTATATTTATTTTTAAATTTGATGACTATCTTCCGCTTATTGAAACGATCTTTCACGAGCTGCGCCACTATATTCAAGATCACATCCCTTATTATCAGAAAGAATTTGAGCTGGATAAAAAGCGCCCGTATGAAGAGCGGACAACCGAACAAGATGCGTTTGCATTTGCTGCTTATTATCTTGCTAAGTTTACGAGACAAAATTCTCACGCCATTTCTTCATAGGAGGCAATTTCATAGAATTGAAAAAAGACACTGCTTGAGCAGTGTCTTTTTTTGCTTACTCTTCGTAAATATGAACGAACGGCTTGTCTTCATCTGCTTTTCTAACAATGAGCGCTTCCGGTCCGCTTACTGAGTTAATAGAGATACTCGTTTCCATATATGAAGGGAAATGATCAAGCATTAAACCAGCAACGTACTGAGTAAATCCTACAATTTCACCTTTTCCGTAAAATTGTACGGGAATATCAATCGTCATTTTTTGAAGCTGTCCATCTTTGTAATACCCTTTCCCTACTACGCTTGTAAAGTTCGGGAAATAGTCTTCGATTTGCGCTTTAAACTCATCAAATTTCATCGCATCATCTCGGTGATCTTTTGTTGCATCTGATGATGGGAATAAATAATATTTCTCGTCTAAATCATCCCAGCTGCCAACGGCCGTATCATTTGAACCTGCATTTCCGACAGCCATAAAGTTACCTGGCGTTAAAGAAGCCTTAGCACTTTGTTTAAATAACGCTACTCGAATTGGAACGTTTTCTAAGCCCTTGATATTGCGCATCCGCTGCACAATTTCATCGGCCATCTTTTTGCCTTGCTCTTCAATATTTTTATCAGTTAGTTGTTTTTCACGAGCATAACCATTTTCTTCTGTATAATAATGAACAGAATTCATCGCCAGGCCAATTGTGACGCCTCCAAGTTTGACCTTGTCGTCTCCGTCTTGAATAAGGTAGTCTTGCTCAGTAATGTTCGCTAAGTACATTGGGCTTGTTTCGTTACGAGTTTTCAAATCGCCTTTTTCCGTATCGATTGGATTTAACCCATTGTTTTTAAGCTTCTTTTTCGCCGTAGCATCTTTTGTTTTGCTTTGAAGATCTTTAAACTGTTTATCGCTCAGCTTACGGCTTAACCATGAGCGAATAGTATCTTTATCAAGGTACTGGCCTTCTTGATACACATATTTTTTCGGAGAATAGCTATCTGTCGATAAGCGCATTAAGCCTGTTTCAAATTCTTGCGCATCCAAGCGGTTGTTTAAGTTTGCTGCTACTAAGCCTCTTGCCACTCCCGCTTTAAATGGAAGAATTGTTCGGTAATAATCATCTGAAATACTATACTTCGGAATAACTGCTTTTTCTTTCTTATTGTTGGTTTGTTGAACAGTCTCTTTATCGTCCGAAAGATTCGGTGCACACGCTGAAGTTACAAGCATGACCGCAAGAGAAAGTAACAATATCTTTTTCAACTACACACACCTCTTATTTATTTAATTCCGTAAGTAGCCTTGCCTCATCCCATACTTCAATTTCAAGCTCGTTAGCTTTTGTCAGTTTGGAACCAGCCTCTTCCCCTGCCACAACAAGGTCTGTCTTTTTACTTACGCTTCCTGTGACTTTACCGCCAAGTGCTTCAATTTGTGCTTTTGCATCATTGCGAGATAACTGTTCAAGCTTACCTGTTAATACAACGGTTTTACCAGCAAAAACAGAATCTACATTTTCTACACTTACAAGCTTGGGTCCTTTGTATGTAAGGTTTACTCCATACTCTTTTAATTCATGTATAAGTTCTTGAACCTCTTCTTGTGTAAAGTAAGCGACAATAGCATCAGCCATTTTGGCACCAATTTCATTAATTGCCACTAATTCATCATACGTTGCTTTTGTTAACTTGTCTATGGTTTCAAAGTGCTGAGCTAACGTCTTTGCAGCTTTTGCTCCGACATGGCGAATGCCCAAACCAAAAAGCAAACGCTCAAGCGAATTTTCTTTCGATGCTTCGATGGCTGCAATCAAATTATCAGCAGATTTCTCACCCATGCGCTCAAGCTCGATTAACTGCTGTTTTGTAAGCGTATAAATATCCGCTACGTCTTTAATTAACTGTTCGCGAAATAATTGCGATATAACTTTTTCACCAAGTCCATCAATGTTCATCGCATTGCGGGACACGAAATGAATAAGTCCTTCACGAATTTGAGCAGGACAGCTTGGATTAATGCAGCGAAGCGCAACTTCTCCTTCTAAACGCACCAGTTCACTTTCACATTCCGGGCAGTGAGTAGGCATCGTAAACTCTTGCTCTTCTCCCGTTCGCTTCTCCTCAATCACATTCACTACCTCAGGAATAATATCTCCTGCTTTTTTTACTACGACATAATCTCCGATCCGAATGTCTTTTTCACGAATCAAATCTTCATTGTGAAGAGACGCACGCTGTACCGTCGTACCTGCTACTTGAACAGGCTCCAAAATAGCTGTTGGCGTAATGACACCTGTACGGCCTACCGTCAGTTCAATATCTACAAGCTTGGTTACAACTTCTTCAGCGGGAAACTTATAAGCAATAGCCCAACGTGGACTTTTGGCCGTTGTTCCAAGCTCAGCCTGCTGATCAAATGAATCTACTTTTACAACAATGCCATCAATATCATAAGATAGTTCTGGACGTTGCGTTTGCCAGCTTTCGATGTAAGCAATCACATCATCAATGGTTTCACACGTCTGTCTTTCCTTATTTGTTTTAAAACCAAGCTCATCGAGTAAATTCAAACTTTCGCTGTGAGAGTCGATTTCTAATTCTCCTGTATCAGTCATGGCATATACAAAGATATCTAAATTACGTTTTGCCGCAATTTTAGGATCTAGCTGACGCAGTGAGCCTGCAGCTGCGTTACGCGGGTTAGCAAACGGAACTTCATCCCTTTCCATTTTTGCTTCATTAAGTGCTTCGAATGATTTTCTCGGCATAAATGCTTCTCCGCGAACTTCCATTGATAATGGTTCTTTAATTCGCAGTGGAATAGAGCGAATTGTTTTCAAGTTTTCAGTAATATTTTCACCCGTCGTACCGTCTCCGCGCGTAGCTCCCAGCACTAAGTATCCATCTTCATAGCGAAGAGATACAGCAAGGCCGTCAATTTTAAGTTCGCATACATAAGAAAACTCATCTCCAACGGCTTGGCGCACTCGGCGATCAAAATCCCGAAGGTCTTCTTCATTAAATGCATTTCCTAAACTTAGCATAGACGTTTGATGCTGAACCTTGTCAAACGCATCGAGCACTTGGCCGCCGATGCGCTGAGTAGGTGAGTCAGCTGTTTTTAATTCTGGAAATGATTCTTCTATCTCAATTAACTCATTCATTAATTTATCGTATTCTGCATCTGGAACAGATGGCTGATCTAACACATAATATTCATAGCCATATTGATTTAATAAGTCGCGTAATTCTTGAACGCGTGATTTTGCTGTCTCAAACTCCATATTCTAGCTCCTTTTCACGATTACACTTTCGTAACCGGGGCAAATTTAGCAAGCAGTCTTTTTACACCTGTAGGACTAGGAAAAGCAATGTCTAATTCTTTTGAATCTCCTTCTCCTTTTACACTTACAACTGTACCAATTCCCCATTTTTTATGCTCGGCCTTGTCTCCAACGCTCCATCCAATTGATTCACTGCCTGTTGACACAAGCTTCGTTTTTGCCACGGCCGCTTGTCGGCGCGCTGCAAAAGGCGAAGCTGAAGCCCCTGAACGACCAGCAGCAGGTTTGCGCATTGCTTCATTTAAAGATTCCACAAGCTCGCTTGGGATTTCTCCAATGAAGCGGGATTTTGGATTAACGTTTGTTTTACCAAATAGTGTGCGCATTTGAGCATTTAATAAAAACAATTCTTGTTCAGCACGCGTAATCCCTACGTAGGCTAAGCGTCGTTCCTCTTCCATTTCATTATCTTCGAATAATGATCGGCTATGAGGGAATACGCCTTCTTCCATACCCATTAGAAAAACAACCGGGAACTCTAGACCTTTTGCCGAGTGAAGCGTCATCAGAATCACTTGTTCGTTCTCTTCTTCTTCCTCGTCGTCAAGCTTATCGATATCAGCAACAAGTGCTAAATCGGTTAAAAATGCTACTAAGCTTTTATCTTCACTTGCTTCTTCAAACGTTTTTGTGACAGATAAAAACTCATCAATATTCTCTAAACGGCTTTGTGCTTCAATTGTTTTTTCCACTTTAAGCGCTTCACGGTATCCTGTTCTTTCTAATACTTGTTCCACAAGCTCTGTAACAGACATATAGTCTTGCATTTGAGCTAAGTTCGAAATCATCAATTGGAAATCACGAAGGGCTTTTGTTGCTTTGCCTGTTAACCCCATTAATTCTACTTCATCCAGCGCTTTGAAAATAGAAATGTCATGAACGTTTCCATAATTGGCCACTTTATCGACTGAAGTAGCTCCCACTCCGCGCTTTGGAACGTTCACAATACGAGCTAAGCTAATGTCATCATCTTGGTTGGCAATTAAGCGCAAGTACGCAAGCAAATCTTTAATCTCTTTGCGGTCGTAGAACTTAATGCCGCCGACAATTGTATAATTAATATTGGATTTTAACAGCACTTCCTCCATCACACGAGACTGTGCATTTGTACGATACAAAATGGCAAAATCACTGTATTTACGCTTTCCGCTGTCTACTGCTTCTTTAATTTTACGTGCTACAAACTGTGCCTCATCATGCTCACTCATTGCTTGGTAATGATAAATCTTCTGACCTTCATCGTTTTCCGTCCATAAGTTTTTCACTTTACGATTCATATTGTTTGCAATGACGCCGTTTGCCGCAGCCAAAATCGTTTTAGTTGAACGATAATTTTGTTCAAGCAAAATAGTTTTGGCTTTTGGGTAATCTTTTTCAAATGACAAGATATTTGTAATATCAGCCCCGCGCCAGCGGTAAATAGACTGATCTGAATCCCCTACTACGCATACATTTTCAAATCTTGCAGCTAGCAAGCGAACCAGCATATACTGTGCATGGTTTGTATCTTGATACTCGTCCACATGAATATATTGAAACTTGCGCTGATAGTAAGTTAACACTTCAGGAACTCGTTTAAATAGCTGAATCGTTGTCATAATCAAATCATCAAAATCGAGCGCTTGGTTTTTCTTTAAACGCTTTTCATACTCTTTGTAGACTTTGCTTACAACTTCTTCATACGGCCCCGCTGCTGTTTTATCAAATTCTTCCGCTACTTTCAGTTCATTTTTAGCTGAACTAATGCTTCCTAATAACGAGCGCGGATCGAATTTTTTTGGATCGATGTTTTGATCTTTTAAAATATTTTTAATAACGGACAGCTGATCCGTTGAATCTAAAATCGTAAAGTTACGATTAAAGCCAATACGATCAATATCTCTTCGTAAAATACGCACGCACATCGAGTGGAACGTTGAAATCCAGATATCTTCTGCCACTCCGCCAACGATATTTGAAACACGCTCTCTCATTTCACGAGCTGCTTTGTTTGTAAAAGTAATGGCTAAAATATTCCAAGGTGCAACTTCTTTTTCTGCCATTAAAAACGCAATTCGATGCGTTAATACACGTGTTTTCCCACTTCCTGCACCGGCCATAAGTAATAGTGGTCCGTCTGTCGTTTTAACTGCCTCTTGTTGCTGAGGGTTTAATCCTGTTAATAATTTTTCACTTAAAAAATTCACGTTTTCACCGCCTATATCGAACATATATTCTCTATTCTACTTTATTTATTTTTCACTGTGCAATATTCTTTTTTACTGCTTTTACAGTTTTTAACGCTTCCGATAAATTTGTATAAATAACATTTCCTACAATAACCGTATCGGCTAGCTCTCCCATCTCACTCGCTTGCTCTTTTGTCTCAATACCTCCGCCGTAAAATAATTTCGTCTCATTTAGTGAATTTTTCACTTCTGCCACTAATTCAGGATCTCCATACGTTCCGCTGTATTCTAGATAAAAAACGGGCAAATGAAACATGCGTTCAGCCATACGAGCATACGCTACAACGTCTTCTGCATCCAAATCTGTTTTCGCTTCCGTTAGCGCAGCTACTTTTGCTTCGGGGTTAAGTACGCAGTATCCTTCTACAAAAATTTCATCCCAGTCCATGATCTCTCCGTATTCCTTCATAGCTGCGTGATGTAAATCAACAATCCACTTTGGATCCTTGCTGTTTAAAACGGTCGGAATAAAATAAGAATCAAACCCAGGTGTTACAGAGTCAATTGTTGATACTTCAAGCGCACACGGCACCGTGTAGCGGCGAATACGCATTAACAGCTGCAGTACATTGTCTAGAGTCACTCCATCAGATCCTCCGACAAGAACCGCATCCGTGCCGGATTCGCAAATTTTCTCTAAATCTGCATCTGAAATCTCTTTATTAGGATCTAATTTAAAGACATGTCTCCACTCTTTAATATCATACATATATGTTCCTCCATTTCTTTACACTTAAAAGTTCGCGCTTGTCCATTTGTTCATTATAACAAAACTAAGGGGGTGAAATGAAAGGAAAACCGAACTTTTCATCACGTTTTTTGTTTTCAAAAAATATGTATAAAAGATATGGTTTTATCCTCAAATCCCCGAAGAAAACATCACAAAAAAAGCCCATTTTGCACAAGGTTATTGTTTCTCTGCATAGGATATGCTAATATATAGCTACTAAAATTCATATGATATACGCTGAAGGATCAATAGTACTTAAATCCTCTTCACAAAGCGAACTAGGGACGGTGGGAGCCTAGAGAATGGTTTAAGGAAAAGGCAATCTGGAGTATATACAGACGAAGGTGGATACATTTTGTATCAACCAGGGTGGAACCGCGGGAAAAACTCTCGTCCCTGGGCATATTGTTGATATGCCCAGGGACGAGAGTTTTTTTGTACCCGCTCTTTTTGTTTCGCTTGAATCACTACCATTTACAGGAGGAATTAGAATGTCAAAAACAATGGATCAAATCGTATCTCACGCTAAACACCGCGGCTTTGTATTTCAAGGATCTGAAATTTACGGCGGTCTTGCAAATACATGGGATTACGGCCCGCTTGGCGTAGAATTAAAAAACAATATTAAAAAAGCATGGTGGAAAAAATTCATTCAAGAATCTCCATACAACGTTGGTTTAGACGCTGCGATTTTAATGAATCCAAAAACATGGGAAGCTTCTGGTCACTTAGGAAACTTTAATGACCCAATGATCGACTGTAAGGATTGTAAAGCCCGTCATCGTGCCGATAAATTAATTGAAGAAAAACTTCAAGAAAAAGGCATTGAAATGATCGTAGACGGCCTTTCATTTGATGCAATGGCTGACTTAATTAAAGAACATGAAATTACATGTCCTGAGTGTGGTTCAGCTAACTTCACTGAAATTCGTCAATTTAACTTAATGTTCAAAACGCACCAAGGTGTAACTGAAACATCAACAAATGAAATTTACCTTCGTCCTGAAACAGCTCAAGGTATTTTCGTAAACTTTAAAAACGTTCAGCGCTCAATGCGTAAAAAGCTTCCGTTCGGTATCGGCCAAGTGGGTAAAAGCTTCCGTAACGAAATTACACCTGGTAACTTCACATTCCGTACGCGTGAATTTGAACAAATGGAACTTGAATTCTTCTGTAAACCAGGCACTGAATTAGAGTGGTTTAACTACTGGAAAGAAACATGTAACAAATGGCTTCTTTCTCTTGGTATGAAAGAAGAAAACGTTCGTCTTCGCGATCATGATGATGATGAACTTTCTCACTACAGTAATGCAACAACAGACTTTGAATACAAGTTCCCATTCGGCTGGGGAGAACTATGGGGCGTAGCTTCTCGTACAGACTATGACTTAAAGCAGCATATGGAACACTCTGGAGAAGACTTCCAATATGTTGATCAAGAAACAAACGAACGCTATGTACCTTACTGCATCGAGCCTTCTTTAGGCGCTGACCGTGTAACATTAGCTTATATGATTGATGCATATGAAGAAGAAACGTTAGAAGATGGCTCTTCTCGTACAGTTATGCAGCTTCACCCTGCTTTAGCACCATTTAAAGCTGCTGTATTGCCACTTTCTAAAAAGCTTTCTAACGAAGCTCGCGCTGTCTTTGAAGATTTAGCAAAATACTTTATGATTGACTATGATGATGCTGGTTCAATCGGTAAACGTTACCGTCGCCATGATGAAATCGGTACGCCGTTCTGTATTACATTCGATTTCGATTCATTAGAGGACAATCAAGTAACAATCCGTAACCGCGACACAATGGAACAAAAACGTGTAGCAATTAGCGACCTTAAAAATATCATTGAAGAAGCAACTCAATTTTAATTAAAAAATAAGCGTATGGCTGCTTCAGCCATACGCTTTACTTTTGATTTGAATCTTCTTGAAGGCGTTCTAACACCATTTGATACGCATCGCTTCCATAATTCAAGCAGCGTTTAACACGGGAAATAGTCGCTGTACTTGCTCCAGTTTCCGTCTCAATTTTATGGTACGTGTTGCCTTCTCTCAGCATTCTTGCTACTTCTAAGCGCTGTGCTAATGATTGAATTTCATTAACTGTACATAGGTCATCAAAAAATTGATAGCATTCTTCAAGGTTTTCTAATGATAAAATCGCTTGAAATAGCTGATCTAATTCTTTTCCTCGTAGTTTGTTGATTTGCATCGTATCGAACTCCTTTATCATTGGCTTTCTTTACTGGTTGTTTCTATCTATAAAATACAGTTTCTATATTTATTTGCACATACATTCATTCTGTATGAAGACAGCCAATTTCATACAAATTTCAAATTCCTTTGATACTTTTATATTTTAACGCATTATAGACGGAAAAAGTACTTTTTTATTCATAACATCATAAATTCCTACTGGCGTGATACGAATATAGGGCAAATGTGTAGACGAAAAGAACAGCAGTGAATAGACGGGATCATCGTGCTTGTATCCTCGCTCACCCAGCACTTTCTTGAGTTCTACCTCTCGTTTACTTAATTCCTCCATCGGCAGATTCGACATGACTCCTTTTAACGGAAGATCCAGTTCGTATACTACTTTCTCATCTTCTGTAATGACAATACCGCCTCCAATTTCTTTCATACGTTTAAATGCACACATCATATCTTTTTTCGATTTTCCAATTAAAATAAAATCACCTGTATTTGAAAATGAACTTGCCAGTCCCGATACATTTGTCGCAAATCCTTTTAACAGCGTATTGATCCGCCACTTGCCTTCTCGGTCCACCAGCACTAAAAAACTTTCATCATGATCAGAGGCTAATACATCTCCGCTCACATTCAAGTGAATTGAATACGGCTCCATAATAACAGCATTTTTCATTTTTACGCCTACTGGCATTGAAAATTGAAAATCGTCCATCGTTAAATCAAAGTCCAACTTTAACGGTGAAAAACCAAACTTTTCCCAAGGAAATTCTACTGAGGCTAATGCTTGTTCTTTGCCTTCTTTTTTCATCCACTTTCCTTTTGCTAGCACAGAGACCGGAGTAGGCCGCATAGGATCTTCTAAAATATTAATATTAGCCACACAGCCTGTTGCTACATGCCCGTGCAAATGTTCCATGTTATAATAGCGAGCAATATTTACAGACACCATATTATAAGCATCTAACACGGGAACCCCTTCTGAAATAGCTAATGTAATTAACATATCTGACACGCCATTTTGGTAAAAAGAAGGCGGAGAACCGTCTGTATTCATCGTAATATGGTCAAAATAATCTACCTGCAGCTCTTTTAACTCCTGCAGCAATTTTGGCAAATCCGGCCGAATTGAAGAGTGGCGCAAAGCAACGTCATAGCCTTGTGTTAACCGAGCAACAACATCTTCCCCCGTCATAGACTCATGATCGCTGTCTGCTCCGAGCAATTTCATTTTTGCCAAGGTAAATGCTGACGCCCCTGGGAAATGTCCTTCAATGTGCTTTCTCATCCGTTTTGTCTCTTGAACCCAGTGAAGCATTAAATCATCTCCGTCTAAAAGCTTCGGCCAACTTGTCAGTTCGCCTCCTTGTAAGACAGCTTCATTTTGTAGCCAAGAAGTAATGTTCGTATGTGAGAAGATGTCAGCCTCTTCATCAATTTCCGTCTGCGAATCAAATCTGCACCACCAATACAGCGATTGTGGTAACGTTTTCATTTCTTCAATCAATGAAAACGCCGTTTTTTGTTCGAGCTGTAAAGCGAGAATTAAATTGTCATTAAATAAAGTCGTTGTTCCGTGCTTGGCTGCATATTGGGAAAAAGTCTGGGGATTATATAACTGAAACGGGTGAACATGCGGCTCAATATACCCAGGAACCACATATTTCTCAATGCAGTCTATAATCTCTGTAGAAGCGTCTGTGTGCTTAGGCATCTCTGAGCCGACGTATACAATACGATCTTGGTAAACCCAAATATGTGCTTTTTTCCACTGCTTCATTCGAGCGTTCAAATATGTTGCATCTTTTAAGACAATAGTTGGTGCTTTTTGACCGTTTAATACTAAGAGCTGCTGTCTAATATGTTTGCTTTTCCAGCGGTATCTTTGTTCCGGCATGCTAAATTCCCCCTAATTTACTATGTATTTTTATCGTAACATATCCTTGATGTAAACGCATTCAGAAACTGTTATTAATTTTATGAATAAAGGTGATAAAACATGAAACCAAATATCGGTATTGTTAACGCATTAATTCGACTTACACTGGGCTTTACCCTTCTTTCTTGGACAACATCTCGTTTATCTCGCAGACCGTACAAAGATTCATACATCTTCTTAGGATTAATGGGAGCTTTAAAAGTGGCAGAAGGCATCACGCGTTTTTGCCCTCTTACGTACGCATATGATTCATGTCAAAAACATGATGAACATGAACACCATCCAAATGGAAATGAAGAAACGTATAATCCTTCATAAGGTAAAAAGGAGAGCCGGAGCTCTCCTTTTTTATTTTAAAGCTGCTTTTGTTAATGCACGATGGCCGATGTCTTTACGATAGAAAAAGCCTTTTTCTACATCGATATGAGCCATTTGCTTGTATACTTCTTGCTGCGCTTCTTGAAGAGTTGCTCCTTTAGCACCTACTAATAGAACACGGCCGCCGTTTGAAACGTATGTGTCGTTTTCTAAAGCTGTACCAGCGTGGAAAACAAGCGCGTCTTCACTAATCGCATCCAATCCGTTAATTGGCGCACCCTTTTGATAATCTTCTGGGTAGCCTGCTGCTGCTAATACGATTCCGATAGCTGCTTCATCATCCCATTCAATTTCTACTTTTTCTTCTTTCAAAATGCGAAGAAGCACATCGACTAAATCGCTTTTCATACGCGGCAGTACAACCTGGGTTTCCGGATCTCCAAAACGCGCATTAAATTCAATAACTTTTGGTCCTTTTTGTGTTTGAATCAGACCAGCATATAGAATTCCTGTATACTCACAGCCTTCTTCAGCTAATCCTTTAGCCATTGGAAGTAAGATGTTTTCTACAGCCTCTTGTACTTCTGCATCACTGATTTGCGGAACAGGAGAGTAAGCTCCCATGCCTCCTGTGTTTGGACCTTGATCGCCGTCAAAAGCACGCTTATGATCTTGTGCAATTACCATTGGATATACATTTGTACCGCGTACAAATGCCATTAATGAAAATTCTTCACCATCCAAAAATTCTTCTACAACTACTTTTGCACTTGCTTCTTTAAATTTTTGGTCAACTAGAAAATCACGTAATGTATCTACAGCTTCTTCCACTGTTAAAGCAACAGTTACACCTTTACCAGCCGCTAAGCCGTCTGCTTTAATAACAATTGGAGCGCCTTGCTTTTCCACATATGCTTTTGCTTCCTCGTAAGACGTAAATGTTTCATACGCTGCGGTTGGAATATCATACTTTTTCATGAGCTCTTTTGCAAAGCTTTTGCTTCCTTCAATCATCGCTGCTTGTTTGCGCGGTCCAAAGACTGGAAGACCTTCTTGTTCAAATCGATCAACAATGCCTTCAATTAGCGGATTTTCTGGTCCAACAATTGTTAATCCAATCTTGTTTTCTTTTGCAAATAGCACAAGCTCTTCTTGGCTGCTTTCATCGATTGGTACAATCGTTGCCACATCTCTCATGCCCGGATTTCCTGGTGCTACAAACACTTCGTTAACAAGTGGACTTTTTGAAGCTTTCCATGCAATTGTATGCTCTCTTCCGCCTTTTCCAATAACTAAAACATTCACGTTCTTCACCTCATTAATGTTTAAAATGTCTTACGCCTGTAAATACCATTGCAATGCCGTATTCATCTGCTTTTGCAATTGACTCTTCATCACGAATTGATCCGCCTGGCTGAATAATCGCTGTAATTCCTGCTTTAGCTGCTGCTTCTACTGTATCGCCCATTGGGAAGAACGCATCTGAACCTAAAGCTGAACCTTGTGCTTTTTCACCAGCTTGTTCAATCGCAATTTTTGCAGCGCCTACACGATTCATTTGACCAGCCCCTACGCCAATTGTCATGTCATCTTTTGCAAGTACAATAGCATTAGACTTAACATTTTTAACAACTTTCCATGCTAATTTTAAATCTGCCCACTCTTTTTCTGTTGGCTCGCGTTTCGTTGGAACAGTAATCGTTGCATCATCAAATCCGAACACATCTTCATCCTGAACAAGAACGCCGCCTTTTACAGATGTTAAGAAAGCTTCTTTTTCTGCTTTTTCATCAAGCTCTATCGTTAGTAAACGAAGGTTTTTCTTAGCTGTTAATACATCTAATGCTTCTTGATCGAACGCAGGCGCAATGATGATTTCTAAGAAAATTTCTTTTAACTGAATAGCCGTTTCACGGTCGATAGGACGGTTAGCTGCTACGATACCGCCAAAGATAGATGTAGAATCCGCTTCGTATGCTTTTTGATAAGCTTGAGCAATTGTTTCACCCACACCTACACCGCAAGGATTCATATGTTTGATCGCTACGATAGCCGGCTCTTTGAATTCTTTTACGATTTGAAGAGCTGCATTTGCATCGTTGATATTATTGTATGATAACTCTTTTCCATGCAGCTGCGTAGCTGTTGCAATAGAACCTTTTTGTGTTAACGGCTTTTTATAGAAAGAAGCTTGTTGGTGAGGATTTTCTCCGTATCGTAAGCCTTGAACACGCTCATACGTTACTGTTAATTTCTCAGGAGTTGTTTCACCTGTAATGTTTGTTAAGTATTCAGCGATTAATGCATCATAAGCTGCCGTATGACGGAATACTTTTGCTGCTAATCGTTGATTGGTTTCAAATGAAACATTGCCATCAGCTTTTAACTCTTCTACTACGGTTGCGTAATCGCTTGGATCTACTACAACTGAGACAGAACGATAGTTTTTCGCAGCTGAACGAAGCATTGTAGGTCCACCGATGTCAATATTCTCAATCGCTTCAGCAAGCGTTACATCCTCTTTTTCAATTGTCTTTTTAAATGGATATAAGTTTACAACTACAAAGTCGATTGGCGAGATATTATGCTCTTTCATTTGTGCTTGATGCTCTTCGTTATCGCGTAACGCTAATAAAGCACCGTGAACGTTAGGATGCAATGTTTTTAAACGACCGTCTAAAATTTCTGGGAAATCAGTTACTTCAGAAATTCCGATAACGTCAATGCCGTTTTCTTCTAGTGTACGTTTTGTACCGCCAGTTGAAATAATTTCTACTCCTAAGTCCTTTAATTCTTGTGCAAATGAAACAATACCTTCTTTATCAGATACGCTAATAAGTGCGCGTTTTGCTGTCATTTTGTAAACTCCTCCTGATCCGATCTCTCATTTAAAATCTTTCTTTCACTACTACTCTACCATAGTAAAGGATTAAAACTTTTTTGACAAGGTTACATCCTATTTATTTAACTGCGGCTTGTTCGAATAATTCATTTAGTACCGCGGGATAAAATTGATGTTCAATTTCATGAATGCGGGCCTCGACTGTTTCTCTTGTATCGCCTTTTTCAATGCGAATAGCCTGCTGATCAATAATTGGTCCTGTATCCATTCCTTCATCTACAAAATGCACGGTAATTCCAATCACTTTTACTCCTGCATCAAAAGCTTGACCAATAGCATCAATCCCAGGAAATGCAGGTAAAAGCGACGGATGAATATTAACAATACGATTTTTGTATGGCTTAAGCAACGTCGAACCAACTAATCGCATATATCCTGCTAAAACAAGAAATTCTACTTTAGCTGATGTAAGCTCTGCAAGAATTGCTGCTTCATACGCTTCTTTATTTTCATAGTCTTTAGGCGAACAAACAAAGCATGGTATTCCACATGCTTTTGCTCGTTCAATTACGTATGCATCGGGTTTATTGCAAACAACAAGCGCGATATTTGCTTTTAATCGACCTGACTGAGTCGCTTCGTAGACGGATTGAAAGTTACTGCCGTTTCCAGAAGCAAACACTGCAATATTTATCATGCAAACGTCCCTCCAGCAAATTCAACACCTGTTCCTTCTTTGACACGTCCGATAACAAATGCTTTTTCGCCTTCGTTTTCAATTGCTTCAATGACTTTATTCATATCTTCAGGTTCAACAGCTAAAACAAATCCGATTCCCATGTTAAATACTTCGAACATTTCTTTACGGTCTAGCTTGCCTTGCTCTTCAAGGAAATCAAACACGTATGGAATTGGCCAAGAACCGTAATCGATTTCTACACCTAAACCTTCAGGAAGCATACGAGGGATATTTTCAACAAATCCGCCTCCAGTAATATGAGCCATACCTGCAATCTTAGCTGCATGTAATGCTTTTAGGACCGGCTTCACGTATATTTTTGTTGGTGTTAATAACTCAACTCCAAGCTTTTCGTTAAAACCAGCGTAAGTTTCTTGAAGATTTAATCCCTGATCATCAACGATTTTACGTACAAGAGAGTAGCCATTGCTGTGGATACCGCTAGATGAAATACCGATTAACAGCTGTCCAGCTTTAATCTCATCTCCAGTAATAATTTCTGACTTTTCTACTGCTCCTACTGTAAACCCTGCAAGATCATATTCATCTTCTTCGTATAAACCTGGCATTTCAGCTGTTTCTCCGCCAATTAACGCACAGTTGGATTGTTCACAGCCGTCTGCAATTCCTTTTACAATCGATTCAATTTTTTCAGGAACTGCTTTCCCGCAAGCAATATAATCTAAGAAGTAAAGAGGCTCTGCTCCTTGTGCTAAAACGTCGTTTACACACATGGCCACTGCATCCACACCGATTGTGTCATGCTTATCCATCTGAAAAGCAAGTTTCAATTTTGTTCCTACTCCATCTGTACCAGAAACAAGAACAGGCTCTTTTAAATTCAATGTAGATAAATCGAACATTCCGCCAAAGCCGCCGACTGTTCCCATAATACCTGCACGAGCAGTGCGTTCTACGTGCTTTTTAATACGTGAAACAGCTTCATATCCTGCTTCTAAGTCAACTCCAGCTTGTTTATATGAATATGACATGTTGTCACTCCTTTTTTACGTTAAAACTAACAAGTTACCTTTTCATGAGGGTGTACAGTATCTGGATAAATTTCAGTTGGATACTTTCCAGTGAAACATGCCATACACTGTCCGCCGTTGCCTTCATACTGTCTGCCGATTGCATCTACTAACCCTTCGTTGCTTAAGAAAACAAGTGAATCAGCTTCAATCAATTCACGAATTTCTTCAACAGAGCGCGTAGCAGCAATTAGCTCAGAGGATGACGACGTGTCAATTCCATAAAAACATGGATTTTTGATAGGGGGTGAACTGATGCGTACATGTACTTCAGTTGCTCCTGCTTCTCGAAGCATACGAACAATGCGACGGCTTGTTGTGCCGCGAACGATAGAATCATCTACCATGACAACACGTTTACCCTCTACAATTTTACGTACAGGAGACAGCTTCATTTTTACACCTTGTTCACGCAATTCTTGTGAAGGCTGAATGAATGTACGGCCTACGTATCGATTCTTAATTAAACCTAATTCGTATGGAATTCCTGACTGTTCTGCAAAACCGATCGCTGCTGAAATACTTGAATCAGGAACGCCTGTTACAACGTCTGCCTCAATCGGTGACTCAACTGCAAGTTGTTTCCCAAGGTTTTTACGAGCAGAGTGAACATTGATTCCATCAATATTACTATCTGGTCTTGAGAAATAAATATATTCCATACTGCAAATTGCGCGGTTTACATTTAATGTGAAACGTTCTGATTGAATACCTTCATCGTTAATAATGAGTAATTCACCCGGCTCTACATCACGCTCATGAACTGCTCCAACGATATCGAACGCACATGTTTCAGAAGCTACTACATAAGCATCACCTAATCGTCCAATTGATAACGGACGCAATCCGTGAGGGTCAAGTGCAACCATCATCGTATCTTCTGTTAAGATAACGAATGCGTATGCGCCTTTAACCATTGATAAAGCATTTTTTACTTTATCTTTCATATCTTCATAGCCGCTTCGTTTAATTAAATGAGCAAGTACTTCTGTATCCGATGTTGATTGAAAAATACTCCCTTGGTTTTCCAGCTGATGCTTTAATGCATTTGCATTAACCAAGTTTCCATTATGAGCTAACGCAAGGCTTCCGCTATGAGAGCGGAAGTGAAGGGGTTGAACATTTTCAAACCCTCCGCCTCCAGCTGTTGCATAACGAACGTGTCCAATTGCTGCTTTACCGTTTAGTTGCTCTAACTCTCCGTGGCCAAATACTTCGTTAACAAGACCGACACCTTTCATTACTGTCACTTTTTCTCCGTCTGTTACAGCAATACCAGCGCCTTCTTGTCCGCGGTGCTGCAAGCTATGCAAACCGTAATAAGCAATCTGGCTTGCATTTTCATGTCCCCATACACCGAATACGCCACATTCTTCGTTTAAGCCTTTGATTTCAGCAAGCATGGAAGCGCTCCTTTCCAAGCAGTAGTTAATTCTTCAACTGATAATTGAACAAGAACATTTTCTTGATGTTTAACAGTTAATGTTGCGTCTTCTGTTACGCGTCCTACTAATGTTACATCTTGTACAAGCATTTCGAATTTTTCTTTATTCTCTGGAGAAACCGTTACGATAAAACGCGATTGTGTTTCACTGAATAGCTCTGCTGTTGCTTCGCCGTCTACCGTTACGTCCACACCTAATCCGCTGCCGTTCATCACTTTTTCAGCTAGGGCTACCGCGAATCCTCCTTCTGCAATATCGTGAGCAGATTGAACTGCACCTTCACGAATTGCTTGAAGAAGCTGATCTTGACGTGTTTTTTCAACTGCTAAATCTAATTTAGGTGAATGCCCAAATACCGTACCGTTTTCTAGTACTTTTTGAAGCTCAGTACCTGCGAATTCTGCTTCAGCTTTACCAATCACATAGATTAAGTCATCTTTTTGCTTCGCATATTGAGTTGTAATATGGTTGAGATCGTCGATCAAACCAACCATTCCGATAACAGGAGTTGGGTAAATTGCTTCACCTTTTGTTTCATTGTAAAGAGATACGTTACCGCCGATAACCGGAGTCAATAGCTCACGGCAAGCGTCGCTCATACCGTCTGTTGCTTTTTCAATTTGCCAGAAGATTTCTGGTTTTTCAGGGTTACCGAAGTTTAAGCAGTCTGTAATTGCAAGAGGCTGGGCACCTGAACATACAAGGTTACGAGCAGCTTCTGCTACTGCAATACGGCCGCCTACTTCTGGGTCTAGGTATAAATAGCGAGAGTTACAGTCTGTTGTCATCGCTAATGCTTTATTTGTATCACGTACACGAACAACCGCCGCATCAGATCCAGGAGATACAACTGTGTTTGTACGTACTTGATAGTCATATTGGTTGTAAACCCACTCTTTGTTTGCAATAGTAGGCTGTTTTAAAAGTGTTACTAACATATCACTGTGATTTTCAACAGTAGGAGCATATGCTGACTGCTCTTGGAACTCACGATAGTATGCTGGTTCTTGAGATGGCTTGTGGTATACCGGTGCATCTTCTGCTAATGCATCTACAGGAACATCTGCTACTACTTCTCCGTTGTGAGTTAAACGAAGGCGCTTATCGTCGGTTACATGACCAACTGAAACAGCTTCTAATCCGTATTTTTCTACGATTTCTACGATTTCATTTTCACGGCCTTTTTCAACAACGATAAGCATGCGCTCTTGAGATTCTGAAAGCATCATTTCATATGGTGTCATACCTGTTTCACGCTGAGGTACAAGATCAAGGTTCATTTCAATACCAGAACCCGCTTTACTTGCCATCTCTGCTGAAGAACTTGTTAAGCCCGCAGCACCCATATCTTGAATACCGACTAAAGCGTCACACTTGATAAGTTCTAAGCAAGCTTCAAGAAGAAGTTTTTCCATAAATGGATCTCCTACTTGTACAGCAGGACGTTTTTCATCTGACTGATCAGATAGTTCTTCAGAAGCAAATGTTGCGCCGTGGATGCCGTCGCGGCCTGTTTTTGCTCCTACGTACATAACCGTGTTGCCAACGCCTTTAGCTTGACCTTTTTGAATGTCTTCGTGATTAATTAAACCCACACACATAGCGTTAACAAGCGGATTTCCTTCATATGAAGCTTCAAACTGAATTTCTCCGCCTACTGTTGGGATTCCTACACAGTTACCGTAACCTGCGATTCCCGCTACTACTTCCTCAAACAAATGACGAACCTTTGGAGATGTTAATTCACCAAAACGCAAAGAGTTTAAAAGTGCAATCGGTCTTGCTCCCATTGAAAAGACGTCACGAATGATACCACCTACACCAGTTGCTGCTCCTTGATAAGGTTCAATCGCTGATGGATGGTTATGACTTTCGATTTTAAATACAACGGCTTGGTTGTCACCAATATCAACGATACCAGCTCCTTCACCAGGACCTTGTAATACTTTTTCACCCGTGATAGGGAATTTTTTCAGTACAGGCTTAGAGTTTTTATAACTGCAGTGCTCTGACCACATAACAGAGAATAAGCCTGTTTCTGTATAATTAGGAGTACGACCAAGCAGTTGCTCTACATTCGCAAACTCTTCGTCTGTTAATCCCATGTCTCGATATAACTTTTGTTCTTTAATTTGCTCTACATTTGGTTCAAGAAGTAACGACATTTTGTTCCCTCCACTGCTTTACGATTGATTGAAATAATTTAAGTCCGTCCGCGCTTCCTAAAAGATCGCTTACCGCTCTTTCTGGGTGAGGCATCATTCCTAATACGTTGCCTGTTTCGTTCGTAATCCCTGCAATATCTTGAAGACTTCCGTTTGGATTATCACCTGCGTATTGGAAAAGAATCTGGTTGTTTTCAATCAATTTTTGTAACGTGTGTTCATCACAATAGTAGTTGCCTTCACCGTGTGCCACTGGAATAGCAATTACTTCATCTTTGCCATAAGCATTTGTAAACATTGTTTCGTTATTAGCTACTTTCAAATTCACTGTTTTACAGATGAATTTTAAGTTTTCATTACGGCGCATAGCACCTGGCAGTAATCCTGCTTCTAATAAAATTTGGAATCCATTACATACACCTAGTACTGGCTTTCCTTGGCTTGCTGCTTTTTTTACAGCGTCCATTACATTTGAGAAACGAGCGATAGCACCTGAACGAAGGTAATCTCCATATGAGAAACCACCTGGAAGCAAGATACCATCATATTGATCTAATGATTCTGTATCGTGCCAAACGTAATCTACTTCTTCACCAAGCTCATCTTTGATAGCATGATACATATCGACGTCACAGTTTGATCCTGGAAAAACAATTACAGCAAATTTCACTGTACGACAACCTCCTCAACCTCGTAACGGTAATCTTCAATTACTGTATTAACTAAAAGCTTTTCACACATTTCTTTTACGCGTTCATCTAATGAATCTGTGCTGTCGATTGTTAGCTCTAAAAATTTACCGATGCGTACTTCTTCTACTTCTTCATAAGACATACGGTGCAATGAATTTTTAACGGCTACTCCTTGAGGGTCTAATACACTTTCTCTTAATGTGACAAATACTTTTACTTTATACATGGTTGGGTTATCCTCCGATTCGCTGTAAGATTTTTTCGTATGCTTCTGTTAAACCGCCTAAATCTCTGCGGAATACATCTTTATCTAATTTTTCGTTCGTATGAACATCCCAGAAGCGGCAAGTGTCAGGTGAAATTTCATCCGCTAAAATAATGTCGCCTTGAGAAGTACGGCCGAATTCTAATTTAAAATCTACTAAGAAAATATCTTTATCTTTGAAAAATTTCGATAATATTTCGTTGATTTGAAGTGCTTGTGCCTTTAAACTATCAATCTCTTCTTGAGTTGCAGCCTTAAGGAAAATCGCATGTTCTGCAAGAATTAATGGATCACCAAGCGCATCGTCTTTGTAATAAAGTTCAACGATTGGCTGTTCAAAACGAATACCTTCTTCTACGCCAATTCGCTTCGCAAGGCTTCCTGCTGTAGCATTTCGTACAACAACTTCAAGCGGGACAATTTCTACTTTCTTAACCGCTTGTTCATGATCTGAAAGCTGCTTCACAAAGTGAGTTGTAATCCCTTGCTCATGTAACATTGAAAATAGTAAACTACTAATTTGATTGTTCAACTGTGCTTTTCCGCTAATCTCCGCTTTTTTCTGACCGTTGAATGCTGTAGCTTCATTTTTATAAGCAACCCACAATACATCTTGCTCATCAGTAGCGTAAATTTTTTTCGCTTTTCCTTCATAAAGTAACTCTTGCTTTTCCATGCTGTCACCTCTACATACAGAATATTCAGATACACTTTCTTAGATAAAGGCAAGGACGTGCCTTGCCTTTTTTATTAAAGACCTAAACGTTCAAAGATCATATCTACATTTTTTAAATGGTGCTTATGATCGAAGCAATCTTCAATCTCTTCTGGTGATAAGTGGCGAGTAATGCGCTCTTCGTCTTCAATTAAAGAACGGAAAGGAACTTGCGTTTCCCATGCTTCCATTGCTTTTGGCTGTACTAAGTCGTATGCTTCTTCGCGTACCATGCCTTTATTGATTAGTGTTAACAGTACACGCTGTGAGTAAATTAATCCTAGTGTACGATCCATGTTGCGCTTCATATTGTCAGGGAATACTGTTAAGTTTTTAACAATGTTTGCAAAACGATTTAACATGTAATTTAAAGCAATCGTTGCATCAGGTAAGATGACACGCTCTGCCGATGAATGAGAGATGTCACGCTCATGCCAAAGCGGTACATTATCATAAGCTGTAACCATATAGCCGCGAATTAAGCGAGCAAGTCCCGTTACGTTCTCAGAACCGATTGGATTACGTTTATGAGGCATTGCAGATGATCCTTTTTGACCTTTTGCAAAGTACTCTTCAACCTCACGTGTTTCACTCTTTTGAAGACCGCGAACTTCTACTGCAAATTTCTCAATAGATGTCGCAATTAACGCTAGTACTGACATATAGTGTGCATGACGGTCACGCTGTAATGTTTGCGTAGAGATTGGTGCTGGTGAAATTCCTAACTTCTCACATACGTATTTTTCAACAAAAGGATCGATGTTAGCGAACGTTCCAACTGCTCCTGACATTTTACCGAATTCCACTTCAGCTGCAGCACGTTTTAAACGCTCTAGGTTACGCTTCATTTCTTCGTACCATAATCCCATTTTCAAACCAAATGTCGTTGGCTCAGCGTGTACACCGTGCGTACGTCCCATCATAACCGTATACTTATGTTCTTGAGCTTTTTCCTTTAGTACTTCTACAAAGCGCTCTACGTCACTTAGCAAGATTTCATTAGCTTGCTTTAATAAATAAGATAGAGCTGTATCAACTACGTCAGTTGAAGTCAAACCGTAGTGTACCCACTTGCGCTCTTCACCAAGCGTTTCAGATACTGCACGAGTGAAAGCTACTACGTCATGACGCGTTTCTAGTTCAATTTCATTGATGCGGTTAATATCAAAAGATGCATTTTGACGAATTAACTTTACATCTTCTTTCGGAATATGTCCTAATTCTGACCATGCTTCGCAAGCTAGAATTTCAACTTCTAACCAAGCTTTAAATTTATTTTCTTCTGTCCAAATAGCTGCCATTTCTGGTCTTGTATAACGTTCAATCATGTTGTTACGTCCTCCGTTCTTTCCCAAATTCCTAGAGATTCGGCTTTTTCTATCGCCTCATCTATCTTATCAGCTAATACCGTGATATGTCCCATTTTTCTCTTCTCTTTTGCAACTTTTTTTCCGTACAAATGCAAGTGCATATCATCTAAACATTCGATTTTTGCCATTGTGTTCTCAATATGTTCCCCTAATAGGTTAACCATAACAGCAGGTTTTAATAAAGTCGGCTGTGCTAGGGTCCAGTTACAAATGGCTCTTACATGCTGCTGAAATTGAGAAAGATCACAAGCATTGATTGAATAATGACCTGAATTATGAGGTCTAGGTGCCATTTCATTTATATAAAGCTGACCTTCTTCAGTTAGGAACATTTCAACTGCTAATGTACCAACTAAATCTAATCCTTTTGCTATTTCTTGCGCATATTGAAGAGCTTTCGCTTCTTGATCTGCTGTAATACGTGCCGGAACAATCGTTTGGTGCAAAATATGATGCTTATGAATGTTCTCAGCTACTGGTAAACATACCGTTTCGCCTTTTGCATTGCGGTGTACAATAACTGATACTTCTTTATCTAAGTTCATCCATTGTTCTACAATGCATTCCGACTGTGCTAATAGCTCAGCTGCTTCACGAATATTATTCTCATTTTTCACTAGAACTTGCCCTTTACCGTCATATCCGCCTCGGCAAGTTTTTACAACACATGGATAACCAATTGTTTCGACAGCTTTTAAAAGTTCTTCTTCAGTCGTAACGATTGAGTAATCAGGAACGTCTAGATTAAGCTTTGTAATCATTTCTTTTTCTAAACGACGATTTTGTGTGATGGCTAGTAAATGACTGCCTTGTGGCACGTAGCATTTTGTTTCTAGCCATTTCATCATCTCAACATCAACGTTTTCAAATTCATAGGTGATGACATCTGACACTTCAGCAAGCTGTTCAACCGCTTTTCTATCATCATAGTTGCCAATGACTTTAATATCTGCTACTTGACCGCAAGGAGAATCTTCTGTTGGTTCAAGCACTGCAATGTAATAACCCATTTCTTTAGCAGATAGTGCAATCATTCTTCCTAGCTGTCCACCGCCTACGATTCCAATTGTTTTACCAGGAGGTATAAGTAAATTAGACAAGTTGATCACTACTTTCTAACACAGATGATTTAATAGACTCTCTACGATTTTCAAGTTGATTACTTAACGTTGGATCCTGTGTTGCTAAGATTTGTGCTGCTAGCAGGCCAGCGTTCGTAGAACCAGCTTTTCCAATAGCTACTGTAGCTACCGGTACGCCGCCTGGCATTTGAACAATCGATAAAAGTGAATCTAAACCGTTTAAGTTACTTGATTTAACCGGTACACCTATTACAGGTAAAATTGTTTTTGCAGCAATCATACCAGGTAAGTGAGCAGCGCCACCAGCGCCAGCAATAATAACTTTAATCCCTCGTTCTTTAGCAGTTTCAGCGTACTCAAACATATAATCCGGCGTTCGATGTGCTGATACAACTTTCTTTTCATATTCAATATTTAATTCATCTAAAATGTCACACGCATATTTCATAGTACTCCAGTCTGACTGACTGCCCATCACAACAGCAACTTTTACATTCATGAATAAAAGCTCCTTTTTCACGTTATAAAAAAACCTAGGGTAAAGTTATGGCTCACTAAAGGAAAGCCACAACTACCCTAGGTTTCATGTATCAACATTCCTTTTGAAAAGGAATCATGTTTACCTATTTAGTAATTGTACTCTCCTCATAGTCCAATGATTTACGGTCATCGGGTAGAAACTCGTGGGCCATATTCCCACTATTATATGAGGTTTCGGATATCTCAATTGACAACTTAATAATAACAGCCAAACCGGAAAAAAGTCAACCTAAAAATCGAATATTTACTATTTTTATCATTAAAATGTTCGTATTTAGAGACTTTTCCCTTCGAAAATAATCTGTTGCTTTACCGGAACATACTCTTTTTTACCATTTATTTCTTTTTCTTCAAAGATAGGCTTTTCCATGCGTCGAACGGGCATATACCCATCTTTTTTCATCCGATCTAAACAACTTGCGATTGTTTCATTTTCCTGTAATTCGTATAGTACTTTTTTTGATTTCTTACCCAAAATGCAGCCTCCAGTTTGAAAGAAGTTTCTTACAACGTCAAAAAGAACTTTTATAATAAAAAATTAAATGAATCCACTATAGTGTAACATAATTTAAAAGTTAAATTCACTCTGTAATTTTTAGAAACAAAAAAGACTAGTCATTGAATGACTAGTCTTTTTATTGGCCTGGCAACGTCCTACTCTCACAGGGACAAAGTCCCAACTACCATTGGCGCTAAAGAGCTTAACTTCCGTGTTCGGTATGGGAACGGGTGTGACCTCTTCGCTATCGCCACCAGACAAGAG